>CAYQVN010000035.1:0-12013 GCA_964420895.1 uncultured Nitrospirota bacterium
CTCCCTTTTTGTTCCGGGGCGGTTCTTTTCCACCTCTGTATATCTATCATTGTTATAAACGTAAACATAGAATTTGCGAGGAGATGAGATGAATCCTGATGAACTCCGAGTTCCTGCATCCCGGCTTCGTGCATCGATTGATCTGTCGTCTATCTCCTTTGAAACCACGAAAGACCTTGCGCCCCTCGAAATCACCATCGGACAGGACCGTGCCTTGAAAGCGCTCACCTTCGGGCTTCGGATGCAGCAGGATGGATACAATATCTACGCCTCGGGAGCGCCCGGTACGGGGAAGAGCACCCTCGTAAGAAATATTGTCCGTGCCTTGGCGGAAAAGCAACCCGTCCCCCCCGACTGGTGTTATGTCTATAATTTCCAGTGCCCGGAAAATCCTTGTGCCGTCAGCCTGGCGGCCGGAGAGGGACGCCGTTTCCAGCACGACATGGATCACCTCGTACAATTTCTGACCAAGAAGATCCCGGAGATGTTTCAAAGCAAGGAGTATATCGAAGAGCACGACCAGATCATGGAAAAAGGGAACCGGGCCAAGCAGGCTCTCTTTGAGGAGATCGTTGAAAAGGGACGGGATCATGGTTTTGAAATCAAGAGTACCCGCACCGGTTTCAGCTTTACTCCGGCAAAAAAAGGAAAGCGAATGACCCAGGAGGAACTTCAGCAGCTTTCCGTGGAAGAACAGAAGAGAGTCGAGAAGAAACAGAAAGTCATTTCCGATGATCTGCGGGACCTGATGCTCAAGTTTCAGGAACTGGACCGGGAAACTGAAGAAGAGCTGGAAACATTCAACCGGAATGCCGTTCATTATCTATTGGAGGGGCCTTTTCGGGATCTCCGGGCGTCATACAAGGACCACGAAAAAGTCACCTTCTATCTCAACGAGGTCCATGAGGATCTCCTGCAGAACTACAAGAATTTTCTCCCACCCCAGGAGGAGGCGCAGTTCCTCTCTCAGGTCGAGGAGCGTGAAGATCGTTCGCGGATCCGTTATCGGGTCAATCTCTTCGTGGACAACACAAAGATGGAAGGAGCACCACTCATCGAAGAGAGTCACCCCACCTATCCCAACCTTGTTGGTCGGATTGAGAAAAAGGCCCGCTTGGGGACCCTGCAGACCGATTTTACATTGATTCGTGCCGGATCGATTCTCAAGGCCAACGGTGGGTACCTGGTATTGCATATCCTGGATCTTTTGACGCATCCCTTTTCCTGGGAGGCCTTGAAGAAGACCCTGGAAAAACGGGAACTCGTCGTTGAAGACATGGGAGAACTCTACGGGGTTCTCTCCACCTCGGGCATCAAAGCGGAGCCGATCCCCGTCGATTTAAAGGTCGTCCTCATCGGCAATCCCTATCTCCATGCCCTGCTGCAGGAGTACGATGAAGATTTTTCCAAACTCTTCAAGGTGAAGGCCGATTTCAATACCCGGACCCATCGAACGGATGGGGAGATGGAGAAATATATCCGTTTTGCCGCCCGGATCTGCAAGGAAGAAGGACTACTTCCTTGCGACCGGAGTGCCATGGAGGAACTGCTGGGTCTGCTCTCCCGGATGGTGGAGCACCAGGAACGGATCTCTCTCCGTTTTAATGAGGTCTCCAACCTGATCCGGGAGGCCTCCTTCTGGGCGATGGAATCGGGTGCAGAGGTGGTTTCTGCGGAACATGTCGAAAAGGCCTTTGCCGAAAAGATCTACCGGAGCAATCTCTACGAAGAAAGGATCCAGGAAGAGATCGATGAGCGGGTGATGATGATCGATGTGGAAGGGAGCCGGGTGGGTCAGGTCAACGGACTGGTGGTCTATTCCATGGGGGACTATGCCTTTGGAAAGCCGAGCCGGATTACTTCCCGTACCTATCTCGGGCGCAAGGGCGTGGTCAACGTGGAACGCGAGTCCGAGCTGTCCGGAAAAACCCACAGCAAAGGGGTGATGATTCTTTCAAACTACCTGGGCGGGCATTATGCCCACAGCCATCCCCTCTCCCTTTCCGCCAGCCTCGCTTTTGAACAGTCCTATGGGGAAGTGGATGGGGACAGCGCTTCCGCGGGGGAACTGGTGGCGCTGCTCTCCAGTATCGCCGATGTTCCCGTCAAGCAGTCTTTGGCGATTACAGGTTCGATCAATCAACATGGAGAGATCCAGCCGATCGGGGGGGTGAATGAAAAGATCGAAGGATTTTTCCAGACCTGCAGGAATCGCGGGCTCACAGGAGAGCAGGGGGTCTTGATTCCCCACCAGAATGTACGGCACCTCCACCTGAACCGGGAGATCGTAAAGGCTGTAGAGGATGGCCGCTTTCATATCTACCAGGTGCATCACATTGAAGAGGCCCTGGAACTGCTCACCGGAATGGAGACCGGCGTACGTCAGGAGGATGGGACTTCCCCTCCGGGGACCCTGAATGCACGGATTGCTGATGCACTCCTGGAAATGCACGAAAAAATGGAAGAGAACCACGATGACGATGAAGAGGATGGGTGAACCCTGTTGTCTTGCCTGATGTGTGGAGTCTGCTCCGTGCAAGCCTGCGAGATCAGGGTGTGATGGTTTCCCTCTTGAGAATTGAAGCGATCCGTTCAAACCGTTCCGGAAAATCTTCCGGGACTTCCACGAATTCCATACCTGTACGGTAACCGGTCGTATCTTCCGATATCCAGACGACTTGAGCCACAAATTCCAGAGAAAGTTGCTGCGTTTTGCCTGTCGCCTCCGGGTCGATGACCGTGACGGTCAGGACGATCTCCCGGCCTACATCTATATCGGGGTTCTCGACGGTGAGACAGATTCCGCCGTAACTGATGTTGTGAATCACAGCGGAAAGGTAGAGTCCTTCTGTGCAGTCGCACTCGATCGTGTCTGCCTCCTTGGGGATTGGTGCGTACTCCGCAACCATATCGAGTCCCAGGACTACATACCTTTCGAATCCTCGCTTGTTTTCCATGCTGATTTCCTCATATGACCGGTCTGGTTATTTTCTGTTTTTATTATAACATCGGAAACAAAGCATCGACAACGACAAAGAGGGGATGATTAAGAGTAAGATTTATGAGTAAGAGTAAGATTAAGAGTAAGAGAGAGGGGGAGAGCAAGTGAAGCGTGGGGGAAATGGGCTAAGCAATCTGCTGAATCTGGTGCTCCTTGACGTTGATTGTTCGTTCGGGGAAATCAGTACGGTAGTGTGCACCGACGCTCTCCTTTCGCTGCAGGGCAGCCTGGGTGATGAGCGTGGCGATGGTCAACATATTCTGCAGTTCAAGGCCGTATTTTTCGTGGTAGATCTCCGCAAGACAGGGAGCCCAGTCCTCCAGGTGTTTCAAGGCTTCCGAGAGCGATTTCCCGCACCGGATGATGCCGACACGGTCCCACATCAGTTTTCGCAGGATGCCGCGGAGTTCATCCACTTCGGCTGGAGATTCATGGGCGGCGACCGGTCGGTCGGCATAGGGATTGGCGATCCGGTCCGGAAGGGTGTGAATCCGTTCTCCATAGCGGGCGGCCGCTTTTCCCGCACGGGTGCCGAAGACAATTCCTTCGAGGAGAGAATTGCTGGCCAGTCGATTGGCGCCGTGCACGCCGGCACAAGCGACCTCCCCGGCGCTGAAGAGGCCCGGCAGGTTCGTTGCTCCGTCGAGATCGGTTTCCACTCCTCCCATCATGTAGTGGGCGGCGGGACTGACAGGGATCCGGTCCCGGGTAATGTCGATCCCGTAGGAAAGGCAGGTCGAAAAAATCTGGGGGAATCTACGGCGGACGAAGTCCGCTTTGAGGTGCGTAAGGTCGAGGTAGACATGCCGGCTTTTGGTGGAGACCATTTCCGACACGATGGCCCGACTGACGACATCCCGGGGGGCCAGTTCTTTCTCAGGATGATAGTTGCCGGCAAACTCCTTGCCGAAGATGTTCAAAAGCCTTGCCCCTTCCCCGCGCATTGCCTCGGAAAGGAGAAAAGAAGGCGCCCCCGGCAGGTAGAGAGTGGTCGGGTGGAACTGCATGAACTCCATGTCGACCAGTTTTGCGCCGCTCCGGTAGGCCATGGCCATGCCGTCGCCCGTCGCCACCGGGGGATTGGAGGTCTGCTGGTAGAGGTAGCCGGAACCGCCGGTGGCTAGCACGGTTGCCTTGGCGGTGATGGCCGAGATCTCTTTTTTTCGTTCATCGAGGAGATAGACCCCGTAACAGGCGCCGTCGTGCATCAACAGATCGATGGTGTAGTGATAATCGAATTTCCGGACGTTGGGTAAAGTCTGCACATGGGTAAGGAGGGTGCGGACGACCTCTTTGCCGGTGGAATCCCCGTGGGCATGGACGATTCTGCGTTTGCTGTGGGCCGCCTCCCGGGTGAAGGCGAGTTTTGATCCTTCCCGGTCGAAGCGGGCTCCCCAGGCGATCAACTCCAGGATCCGGTCCGGTCCTTCCTCGACAAGGACCTGTACGGCTTCTTCGTTACAGAGGCCGGCGCCGGCGGAGATGGTATCGTCAAAGTGAAAGGTGATTTTGTCATCGTCGCTCAGGACGACGGCAATCCCTCCCTGGGCATGACCGGAACTTCCCGCAGTCGCTTCATCCTTGGTGAGGACCAGGACCTTTCCGTAATGGCTCAGTTCAATGGCGGCCAGGAGCCCGGCCACACCACTACCGATGACCAGAAAATCGGTCGAGGTAACGGGGAGCATGGAAGAGGGCAAGCTCGTCATGGGGACACTTTATTCCATGGGGGTGATGTTGTAAAATCCTTCTTCATCCCTTGGCGGGCATCTTCTTTCCTGACGCCGTGACGAAGGGGACCAACTCTTTCAATAATGCCTCAAAACGTTCCGGTTTCAAGGATTGCGGTCCGTCCGATAAGGCTTCTTCCGGATGGGGATGGACTTCGATCATCAGGCCGTCGGCGCCGGCGGCCACGGCCGCCCGGGCCATGGCCGGCACATAGGGCCAACTCCCCACGGCGTGACTGGGATCGATGACGATGGGTAGATGGCTCATCCTCTTGAGTACGGGAATACAACTCAGGTCAAGGGTATTGCGGGTGGCGGTTTCAAAGGTCCGGATTCCCCGTTCGCAGAGAATCACCTCTTCATTCCCCTCGGAGAGAATATATTCGGCGGACATGAGAAACTCTTTCAGGGTAGTGGCCAGCCCCCGTTTCAGCAGGACCGGCTTGGCGGTCTGCCCCACCTCTTTTAAAAGGGCAAAATTTTGGATGTTCCGGGCGCCGACCTGTATGATGTCGGTGTAGCGGGCGACGAGGTCCAGGTCTCGGGGGTTGAGGACTTCCGTGATGATAGGGAGTCCTGTTTCGTCCCTCGCTGCGGCCAGAAGTTTCAGCCCGTCTTCTCCCAGTCCCTGAAAGGAATAGGGGGACGTTCTTGGTTTGAAGGCGCCTCCCCGGAAGACACTGGCGCCGGCCGCCTTGACGGCACGGGCCGTCTCCAGGATCTGTTCCTGCGATTCTACCGAGCAGGGACCGGCAATGATCATCAGTTCTTTGCCTCCGATCTCGGCGCCCCTGACGGGAATGACGGTCCGTTCTTTCTTGACTTCAAGACTCGCCAGTTTGTAGGGTTTGAGGATCGGGACGAGTTCCTCGACTCCGGACATTGTTTCAATGACCTGGAGGCGTGCCTTCTCCCGTTCATCACCGATGGCGCCGATCACGTTTCGTTCGACACCGTGAATCACATGAGGTGTATACCCCAGGTCCTCGATTTTCTTGATGACTTTTTCCAGATGCTCCGGTGTGGCATCTGCCTGCATGACGATAATCATGGTCTTCTCCTCACGATAGGGGGTCTGCTTTGAACTGTTGGCGGCGCCCGTCATCCGGACGTGATGGCGCCTTTCCTTCAGGAATAGGCCGAGTGGACTTCCGTGATGCTCTCCGGGGAAAGGAGGCGTCGCAGATACTGACCGGTATAGGATGTCGGGTTCTCCATCACTTCCTCCGGTGTCCCCTGGGCGATGACATGGCCACCCCGGTCTCCACCTTCCGGACCGAGATCAACAATATGGTCGGCCGATTTGATCACATCGAGGTTGTGTTCGATGATGACGATCGTGTTCCCCGCATCGACGAGCCGATTCAAGACATCAAGCAACTTCTGGATATCAGCAAAATGGAGCCCCGTCGTCGGCTCATCCAGAATGTAGAGGGTCTTTCCCGTATTCTTCTTGGACAACTCTTTCGATAACTTCACCCGTTGGGCCTCTCCACCGGAGAGGGTCGTCGCCGACTGGCCGAGATGAATATATTCGAGTCCTACATCATAGAGAGTCTGGAGCTTCCGCTGGATCGCGGGGATCGGTTCGAAAAAACGAAGTGCCTGAGAGACACTCATCTCCAGTACCTCGGCGATGTTCTTCCCTTTGTAGCGAATATCCAAAGTTTCCCGATTATACCGCTTCCCTTTACAGATGTCACATGCCACATAGATATCGGGAAGAAAGTGCATTTCGATCTTGATCAGTCCATCTCCCTGACAGGCCTCGCAGCGTCCCCCTTTGACGTTGAAACTGAAGCGTCCTGCCTTGTACCCCCGCATTCGTGCCTCCGGGACCTGTGCGAAGAGGTTCCGGATATCCGTAAAGACGCCGGTATATGTGGCGGGGTTGGAGCGGGGCGTTCGGCCGATAGGGGACTGATCGACATCAATGACCTTGTCGATCTTTTCAATCCCCCGGATGCCTTTCACGGCGCCGGCCTTGGTCCCTGAACGGTAAAGGCGTTGTGCCAGTGCCTTGTAGAGGATCTCAATGACGAGGGTGCTCTTGCCGGAACCGGAAACGCCGGTGACACAGGTAAAAAGACCGATGGGGATGTCCACGTCGATCGTTTTCAGATTATTTTCGCTTGCCTCGACGAGGGTGATCACACCCCGCTTGGAGGTTCGCCGTTGTGTCGGTGTCGGGATGGTCAGGTCCCGGCTGAGATAGCGGCCGGTGAGGGAGTGGTGTGATGCCATGATCTCTTCCGGGGTCCCCTGGGCGATGACTTCGCCGCCTCGTTCTCCGGCGCCGGGACCCATGTCGATGATATGATCGGACGCGAGGATGGTCTCCTCGTCGTGTTCGACGACGAGCACCGTGTTTCCGAGGTCGCGCAGGCGCATCAGCGTCGAAAGCAGCCGCCGGTTGTCCCGTTGATGAAGTCCGATGGAAGGTTCATCGAGGATATAGAGGACGCCCACGAGAGAGGAACCGATCTGTGTAGCCAGGCGGATCCGCTGTCCTTCTCCGCCTGAAAGGGTGGCCGCGGTTCGGTTCAGCGTCAGATAATCGAGACCGACGCTTTTCAGAAAGCCAAGTCGTTCGCGGATCTCCTTGAGAATGCGCTGGGCGATCTCCATCTCCTTGGGGGGGAATGCAAGGGTTCGGAAAAAGTGCTTCGCCTCCTTGATCGACATCGATGTTACTTCTGCAATGTTGAGATCTCCCACCTTAAAGGAGAGGCTCTCTTTTTTCAGACGGGCGCCCCGGCAGGAGGGGCAGGGGGTGACCCCCATGTAATTTTCAATCTCTTCCCGGACGTAGGGGGAGTCGGTCTCATGATAGCGCCGTTCCAGGTTGTTGATGATCCCCTCGAAGGGACGGGTATAGGTGTAACGGTCGCTTTTTCCCTCTAATTGAAACTGGATCTCTTCGCTGCCGGATCCGTAGAGAAGGACCTTCCGGATCTTTTCCGGGAGACTCCCGTAGGGCGTGTTGATGTCGAATTGATAATGCCGGGCCAGGGAGGCAATGACCTGATGGGAATGAAAGGAACTGCGCCGCTGCCACGGTTTCAGGGCCCCCTCACGCAGGGAGAGGTGGGTGTTCGGAACGACCCGTTCCGGATCAAGGCGCATCAGCGTGCCGATCCCGCCGCATTGTTCACAGGCGCCGTGGGGGCTGTTGAAGGAGAAGAGTGGGGGATCGACGTCGGGATAACTCACACCGCAATCGATGCAGGCCAGCCGTTCGGAAAAAAAGATTTCGTCACCCCCGATCACATCGATGAGGACGATCCCCTCGGCATGCTTGAGGGCCAGTTCAATGGAGTCGGCCAGTCTCCGGCTGATCTCCGGTTTGATGGCCAGCCGGTCGATGACGATCTCAATGGTGTGTTTCTTCTTCTTGTCCAGGACGATCTCTTCGGAGAGATCATGCATTTTTCCGTCGACACGTACCCGGATGAAACCGTCTTTCCGCATTCGGTGAAAATCTTTACGGTACTCTCCCTTTCGGCCTCTGACGACAGGGGCGAGGATCTGAATCCGGCTCTTCTCCGGCAGGGTCAGGACCTGATCCACGATCTGGGAGACGGTCTGGGAAGTGATGGTCTTGCCGCATTTGAAACAATAAGGTTTGCCGACCCGGGCAAAGAGGAGCCGCAGATAGTCGTAGATCTCCGTGACCGTCGCCACCGTGGAGCGGGGATTGCGGCTGGTCGTTTTCTGCTCAATGGAGATCGCCGGGGAGAGTCCCTCGATCAATTCCACATCCGGTTTTTCCATCTGTTCCAGAAACTGGCGGGCATAGGCCGACAGGGACTCCACGTACCGCCGCTGTCCTTCGGCGTAGATGGTGTCAAAGGCGAGGGAGGACTTTCCCGACCCGGAAAGGCCGGTGATGACGACGAGTTTGTCCCGGGGGATGGTGAGATCGACATTTTTCAGGTTATGTTCCCGAGCGCCCCGTATTTCGATACAATCCTGTTTCATGCTTCTTCCTGTAAAGTGAACTGAAAAGGTATTTATAATAGCAGACTGATTCTCCGAAGTAAAGATCTGTAAGGTGAAAAAGAAACGTTTTGGGAGGAGCCGGCCCTGCAGTTGATTCTGAGAATGAAGCATTTCAGAGATTTCTCAACCTATGGTATAATAAGATCAAACCACAACTTGGACAGGACGACTTGCAATGACGGAACCGCAAAATCACTCTCAAGACCCCGAACGGAAGGTCTATGTCCTCGACACCAATGTTCTCCTCCACGATCCGGCATCTCTCTTTGCCTTCCAGGAGAACGACGTGGTCATCCCCGTGGTGGTCATTGAGGAGATGGACAATTTCAAGAAAGACCTCAATGAAACGGGACGGAACGCCCGTATGGTCTCCCGCAAACTCGATGAACTCCGCAAGCACAAAGGACTTTCCCAGGGCGTGAAACTCGAAGGAGGAGGGATGCTCCGGGTCTACGTGGAGAAGAAGGTCTTCGACCTGTTACCGCCGGAGCTTCATATCTCCAAGGCGGACAACCGGATCCTCTCCGTGGCCCTGGCCCTGAAACAGGCGGACAACAAACTGGATGTGGTTCTGGTTACCAAGGATACGAACCTGCGGATCAAGGCCAACGCTTTCGGTATCCGGGCCGAGGACTATACCACCAACAAGATCGAGATCAGCGAACTCTTTACAGGATTTACACGTCATGAAGTGGCGACGGAGGTGATTGATACCCTTTTCCGTGAGAAGGAGCTCCCTTGGGAAGAGAACGGTCTTTCACCCAATGAATTCGTCCATCTTATGGATCAGGGTTCCCCCTCTCATTCAGCCCTTGCCCGCTTTTATTCCGGCAAGAAGGTCTTGAAGCCGTTGCGAAAATATCCGGGTGGGGTGTGGGGTATCCGTCCCCTGAACAAGGAGCAGAAGTTTGCCATCGAACTCCTGATGGACCCGGAGATCCAACTGGTGAGCCTCATCGGGATCGCCGGGACGGGGAAGACCCTGCTGGCCCTGGCGGCCGGTCTGGAACAGACCCTGGAGAAGGATGCCTACCAGCGGCTGGTCGCCTGCCGCCCCGTTCTCCCCATGGGGCGTGACCTCGGTTATCTCCCCGGCGATATTGAAGAGAAACTTCGCCCCTGGATGCAACCGATTTTTGACAATATGGAACTCCTCATGAGTTCCTCCGGCAACTCCGAGGAAGAGTTGAAATGGAATCTCAAGGAGTTGCAGGAGCGGGATATCCTTCAAATGGAGGCGTTGACCTACATTCGGGGCCGCAGCCTCCACCATCAATACCTGATCGTTGATGAGGCACAGAACCTGACCCCCCACGAGATCAAGACCGTGGTGACCCGGGCAGGACACGGCACCAAGGTCATCCTCACAGGGGATCCTTACCAGATCGACAACCCTTACGTAGATGCATCGAGCAATGGATTGACCTATGTGGTGGAGCGGTTTAAAAACGAGCCTCTAACGGGTCATGTGACGCTTTTGAAGGGGGAGCGGTCGGAGCTTGCCGAATTGGCTGCAAAAGCCCTCTGAAACATCATTCCATGGCCGTTTACGCCGGGAGAGAGGCGGAACCGGCCGGATTATTTTTCTTGCTTTCCTGTTAAAAACTGATTATACTGGATAAAGATTTTTAAGATTGTCGGGAGAATTCCTGAGCCTTGTAAGGTCTTGATATATAGAATGATTTCGTTTTTTACCATCGGCTTCCTCAGCCTGCTTTTCCTCCTCGTTCCCGAACATGCCTATGCTTGGGGTCCGGCAACCCATCTCTATTACGGGATGGGAATCCTGAAGGATCTCTCCGTCCTTTCCCCCGTGGTGGCCTCGATCCTTTCGGAATTCCCCTATGACTTTCTTTACGGCTGTATCAGCGCCGATATCACCGTGGGAAAGAAGTATGTCGAGTACCGCAAGCATTGTCATAATTGGAATGTCGGTTTTCAGATTCTGGACGAAGCAAAAGACATGTCTCAAAAGGCCTTTGCCCTCGGTTATCTGAGCCATCTCGCTGCGGATACGGTGGCGCACAATTTCTTTGTTCCCGGCCGGATGATCAGCTCTTATTCGAAGAAACCTCTGGGACATACCTACTGGGAGATCCGGGCCGACAGCCTGGTGGCACGAAAATACTGGCAGGAGGGTGGACGGATCAGCAAAAAGGTCCAGCAAAGGCACGATCCCCTGATCCGGAGTATCGTCGAGAGAACCCTCTTCCCCTTTGAGGTGAACAAGACCATCTTCAACAGTATCCTCATGATTCACCGCTTCAAGCACTGGCGGAGGATGGTCCGGAAAATCGGCGCCCGTTCGCCGTGGGTGCTGGGACTGGAGGATATCGAGAAGTATCACTATCTTTCCAAACTGGCCATTCTCGATCTTCTGATCTCGATGAAGGATGCCGAGTGTTACAAGTTGGATCCAACGGGACGGGCCAACTTCAAACGGGCCCGTGAACTCCGCAAGAGTTTACGCCGACTTGCACCCCGCAGCCGGTTGAATGAAGCCACCTACTGCACGGTGGTCCGGCAATTGCCGGTTCAGGTGCCTCCCCTCTACTGATTTTTCTTTCCATTTCCAGCCAAAATCCTGTAGATTGACTGTAACTGCCGTCTGTTATCAGAGAGGAGTCTATTCATGACTGCGGAGAAAAAAAACAGAAAAAAGACGAAAGTAGCGGCCGCCGACCCCTTTGTGGGAGCCCACATGTCGGTTGCCGGTGGGGTCTCAAAGGCCTTTGCCCGGGGGGAGGCTTCTACTTGCCGGACCATGCAGATCTTCACCAAAAATGCGAACCAGTGGAAGGCCAAACCACTGGCCGAAGAGGAGATCGAGGCTTTTTTCAGTGAACGGAAGCGGAGTGGGATCTCCCCCGTCGTGGCCCACGACTCCTACCTGATCAATATCGCTTCCCCGGAAGGGAAAAAAAGGGGAATCTCGAAGCGAGCTCTGCTGGAAGAGGTGGAGCGAGTGGAGACCCTGGGGATCGAATACCTCGTCATGCACCCCGGCGCCCACATGGGGGCGGGGGAGGAGGAGGGGATCCGCACCATCATCGCCTCCCTGAACGAGATCCACAGCAAGACCGAAGGATATCGGATGAAGATCCTCCTGGAGACCACGGCGGGTCAGGGAACAAACCTTGGTTACCGCTTCGAGCAGATTGAGGCGATGATCGAAGGGGTTGAGGCCCCGGACCGGTTAGGGGTCTGTGGCGACACCTGCCATATATTCGCTGCCGGTTACGACTTCCCGCGCGAGCGGGGGTACATGCAGACGATGAAG
>CAYQVN010000036.1:0-9558 GCA_964420895.1 uncultured Nitrospirota bacterium
TTTATCCTCAGGAAACCAGTTCGACCCATGTGACGCCGGCGCCCCCCCCGTTGCTTCCGCCGTTCTCAAAGTTCATCACGAGGGGGTGTGCCTCCAGGGTTTCCGCGACGGCCCTGCGCAGGGCGCCGGTGCCGATGCCGTGGATGATCTCCACGTGGCGCAGTGATTGCATATGGGCCTGGTCGATGTAGTGCTCCGTTTTTCGTATTGCTTCATCCGCCCGAAGACCCAGGAGGTTGATACGGGAGGGGACTCCCTCCTCCGAGACTTCTGCAGGGTCAAGCTTGACGACCACCCCTTGCGGGTGTGCCTCGGGGGAGATCTCCTGAAGCCGGGCCGCCGGCATCTCCATCCGAATTCCGTTGCAGAGGATCTGGATCCGTCCTTTCTTATTGGCGCCGCTTAAGGTGATTCCCTTTTTCCCGGTCCCCATGACTTCGACGGTCCGGCCTACCGGAATATTCGGAAGGGGACCCTCCCGGTGCGGCCAGGGGGCCTGATCCTCGACGGGCAGTTCCTTTTCCAAATGGGAGAGCTCCGCTTCGAGGCGGGCCCGATCGGCCTGTTCGGCGACCTTCAAAATCTTTCGTGACCGGCTCCGGGTGCGCCGGAGTTGTTCCCGGGCCTCCGACAGGACCTGACGGGCTTCTTCCCGGGCCTTTGACTTTGCCCCTTCGAGTTCCTTCCTCAGAGCGTTGATCTTTTCTTCTTCCCGCTGCAGGGATTTTGCCTGCTCCCGGTTTTCCGTGATCCGCCCTTCCAGTTCTTCAATCAGGTGATCCCGGTTCCGGGCAAAGTTGGAGATCTCCTTCCCGGCGCGCTGCAGGATCGATCGGGGCATCCCGATCCGCTCCGACACCTCGAAGGCGTGGCTCGTCCCGAGGTGGCCGTACTGCAGGGTATAGGTCGGACGGAGATGCTCCCTGTCGAAAGCCATCGAGGCGTTCATCATCCCCTTGTGAGTGTAGGCGAAATTTTTCACCTCTTCATAATGAGTTGTCGCCGCCGTGAGGCAGCCGGAATCTTCGAGTTTCTCCAGGATCGCGATTCCCAGGGCCGCCCCCTCCCGGGGATCGGTACCGGTGCCCAGTTCATCGAGGAGCACCAGGGACTTATCTCTCGCTCCGTCGAGGATGGAGACGATATTCTGGATATGGGACGAGAAGGTGCTCAGATCTTCCTGAATACTCTGCGCATCGCCGATGTCGGCCATGACCTCACGAAAGATCCCCATCTCGCTTCCCTCGGCCACGGGAATCGGAATCCCTGCCTGGGCCATAAGGACCAGTAAACCGAGGGTTTTTAAGGCGACGGTCTTGCCGCCTGTGTTCGGTCCTGTGATCAGCAGGGTTACGTATTCGTCCCCCAGACGGAGATCAACAGGTATTACCGTGCCCTGACTGTCTTGCGCCTTCCGTTCCAGCAGCAGGGGATGTCGTGCCCTCAGAAAATGGATCTTTCCTTCTTCGACAACTTTCGGATTGACTCCCTGGATCGACTCTGCATAGAGGGCCTTTGCCTGATGAAGATCGAAGCGGGCCAGGACGGCAACATTTTCGGCCAGGGCCGCGCTTGCCGTCCGTACCTTTTCCGTGATCCGAAGAAGGATCTTCCGGATTTCCTCCGCCTCCTCCGAGAGAAGCCGGGAAAGGCGGTTATTCATCTCCACCGTGGCAGCAGGCTCTACATAGACGGTCTGTCCACTGGCGGATCGGTCGTGGATGATCCCCGAAAGCTTTCCGGAAAAATCCGGCTTCAGGGGGATTACGTAGCGGCCGTTCCGGATCGTGACCAGCTTCTCCTGCACCATCGTATTGAGCGCGGCCGAGGAGAGGAGTCCTTCCAACCGGTTCCGGACACTTTCCTTCAAGGTCCGCATCCTGTGGCGGATCCGCTGCAATTCGGTACTGGCCGAATCCCGGATCCGTCCCCGATCATCGATGATTCCGTCGATGATTTCCCCGAGTCCCCGAAACGATTCGATCTGCCGGGCTTCCCGGTGGAGGAGGGGATAGGTGTCATCCTCATGCCCCAGGGAATTCTTGACGGCCTGTCCCGTACGGATGACCTTCCGGATAACAACGAGATCGTCCGTTTTCAGGGAAGCGCCGGCCACCTGGATCGACTGCAGGCATGGACGAATCTCCTCATTCCCATGCAATGACAATCTCCCCCGGTTTTGCAGGAGAAGCCGCATCTCAGAGACGCTTGCGAGGAGTTGCTGAATGGATTCCAGCTGATGCCCGATCCGGAGATGCTCAATTTCCGAGATTCCGGGGTGAGATGCGGCATTTCGTTTCAGAATTTCCTGGATCCGGTCAAATTCAAGGGTGCGTAGGATCTTGCTGTCCATGAGAGCCTGTGTTGCCGTCTGCTTCGGCTGTTCCGACAGGGTCCTCTTGTACGAAAAAAGGGAGATCTTCCCCTTGTTCAGGACAAGATCTCCCGTACTATCTGATTGACCCTTTTCCCGTCGGCTTTTCCGCCGACTTCCGCCATGACGTGCTTCATGACGGCGCCCATCTCCTTTGCCGATGTGGCGCCGACCTTGGCGACTGCTTCTTCAACCGCTTTCCGTAATTCATCTTCGGTCAGCGGTTGCGGAAGATACTCGAGAATCATCCGGAGTTCCCGGGTTTCCTGTGCGACCAGGTCTTCCCGACCCCCCTTTTGAAACTGCTCGATCGACTCTCTCCGCTGCTTGGCATTTCGGGCAAGCAATGCGAGGAGGGCACTTTCATCGATGGGTTTACGATCCTCGATCTCTCGATTCTTGATCTCCGACAGGATCATCCGGAGGACGGAAAGGCGCTCTTTGTCCCGCCCCTTCATGGCCTCTTTCAGGTCACGGTCGAGTTTATCCCTGAGAGCCATCCGCCTCCATCTATCGATAAGCCGTCATGCCGGACAGACAATTGCGGCTATGATCCCGGTTGAGTCGGTCTTAGTGCTTCCCGAATCGCTGCATTTTCAGGGCCTTTTTCCGTGCGGCCAGTGCTTTTTTCTTCTTTTTGATGGAGGGTTTTTCGTAGTGCTCCCGTTTCCGAATCTCTGAAAGAACCCCTGATTTTTCACAGAGTTTCTTGAATCGTCTCAAGGCAGCTTCGAAATGTTCACCCTCTCGAAGTCTGATTCCTAACATTCATTTTTCGCCTCCCTCCACTTTGTGATTTATGTAACCATTAAATTTAGCTTTTTAGGGGATTTTTGTCAAGTCATTTTTCCATTTTTTTCATTTACTGATTTTTTCGTCGGGTAGACCGTTGCAACGGCCTTCAGAGAGGGGAAGAGAGGCATTATCGGCTACGGATCTTCAGGTAGAGGACGGAGAGTACAAGGGTGAAGCCGATCCCGTTGGAAAGGATGATGGGGAGGTTTTTCAACTGCAGGCCGTAGATAAACCAGAGGAAAAGCCCTATGGCGAGAAAGGCGAGCATGAAAAAGGAGAGATCCTCCGTTTCCCGGGTCTTCCAGCTTTTGATGGTCTGGGGCAGAAAGGAAAAGGTGGTGAAGGCGGCGGCGACGAAACCGATGAGATTGGTGGTGTCGATCATTGAGAAATGTCCTCGAAGAAACTGGTTTTCGACGGCACAGCAAAAAGCTCCGGATGCAAGGCGCGAAGGTTTTGAGGAGCGAGGCGTACTTTTTTGTACGCCGCAACGATCTCAAAACCTGATAAACGCAGCAGACGGACTTTTTGCGAAGCCGTCCTTATTTGATGACTCTCCTCTTGACCATATTCACGGCAATCCAGAAACAGATCACCGCCGGGAACAGCAGCAACAGGGCGTCTGAAACGATTTGCCACGAGGGTTGTCCATAGATCAGCGCCCGGGAGATCCTCACGGCATAGGTCAGCGGCAGAAACCGGGAGAAGATGTTGACCCATTCCGGCAGCCGGGTCAAGGGGAAAAAGACCCCCGAGAAGAAGAACATGGGGGTGAGAAAGAGGGTGACATAATAATTGAAGGCCTCGAAGGTGGGGACGAGGGCCGTGGTGATCATCGATAGGGAGGCGAAGAGGAAACTGACCACGAGAATGAGCAGGGGGATCCCTGCGGCCCACCAGGAATCGACGAGCCCGAAGGCGGTAATGACGCAAAACATGATGAGACCATTGAAAACGCCCTTTGTCGTCCCCCAGAGGATATCCCCGGCAACGACATCCTCGATGGTGAGCGGGGTGGCAATAATTGCGTCATAGACTTTCAGGTAGATCATCCGGAGAAAGGAGCCGTAGGTACATTCGAAGGCGGCCGAGAACATGGTCGAGGAGATGACCAGTCCGGGGGCGAGAAACTCGATATAGCTCATCCCTTCCATCTGGTTGAGGAAACGGCCGAGTCCGTATCCCATGGCGACAAGGTAAAGCAACGGATCGCCCAGGCTTCCCAGCAGGCTCAGCTTGTAGAATTTCATGTAGGCATCACGGTCCCGCTGCCAGACCCGGAGGCTGCGCCGGGAGACCTGGGGGGGCTGAAAGATCTCGTGCATCATTCCGCCAGTTCCCTCCCCGTCAACTTCAAAAACAGATCTTCCAGCGTCGCCTGCCGGTGGATCATCCCGGAATGATTCATCTCAATGAGACGCTCCGTGATCTCTCTGAAAAGCTCTTTTTCCGCCGTAAGGTATAGATAGAGGGTATCCCCGAACCTTTCCGTTTCGATGGAAAGGTCTTCGATGGCCTCCCGGATCTCGTCATCCCGTTCTTCTCCGATCCGGAACTCCATCACTTCGGCGCCCACGTGCTCCCGGATCATCTCCCCGGGGATGCCGGTGAGGATGATTTTTCCCTGATCCATCACGGCGATCCGGTCACAAAGCTGCGCCGCCTCTTCCATGTAATGGGTCGTCAGGACCATGGTGACACCGCTCTTTTTCAGGGAGCGGAGACGCTGCCAGATCAGGTGCCGGGCCTGTGGGTCGAGTCCCGTCGTTGGTTCGTCGAGGAGGAGAATCCGGGGGGAATTGATCAGGGCCCGGGCCAGGATGAGACGCCGTTTCATCCCTCCCGAAAGATCATCGACGCGGCTAAGCTTTTTTTCACCCAACTGCATGAATGCGATCAGTTCTTCGGCACGTGCTTTGGCGTCTTGCTTGGGAAGATCAAAATAGCGGGCGTAGACCCGGAGGTTTTCCAGAAGCGTCAGGTCGGTGTCGAGGTTGTTGTCCTGAGGAACCACGCCGATTTGTGCCTTGATTTTCCGGGCGGCGGTACGAAGATCCATCCCCAGGATTTTCAGAATCCCGGCGGTCATGGGAGAAAAACCGTAGAGCATCCGGATGGTACTGCTCTTGCCGGCCCCGTTCGGGCCGAGGAAACCGAAGCACTCCCCCTCGTGGATAGCAAAATCGATTCCCCGGACGGCCCGCAGCGTACCGAAATTTTTGGTGAGGCCCCGGGCGGTGATGACCGGATGGTTTTGGGTAGGGTTCATGTTCTTTGGTTGCTTTCCTTTTTTCCTGTTCATTCTTCATCGTAATCTTACTCTTCATCTTAATCCGATGATCTTGAAAGAATGGATTAAGATTATGATGAAGATTAAGAGCAAGAAAAATTCTTTGCCTTTGCCCCTGTGCAGTGAATGAAGTTAACATACATTTCTTTAAAGTGAAAGCCGTTCGTATCTTTTTTCTTTTGACATCCCCCGGAGAATCAGTTAGGTTTAAAAAACGTAACTATCTGTAATTTTAAGGAGTTTTGTAACCATGATGAAAGGCTTCAACTCTTGGATTCTGCTCTGTCTGCTCTTTTCGTCGGCCTGCGTACCGTTAGTGCGGGTTCCTGCGCCTGAGGTAGTGAAGCAAAAACCCGTAGAGGAAAAGGTGCTTTCCGGACCGACACGGGTCGCCTCTCCCCGGGCCTACAGCCATTATCTGAAAGCCAATGCCTATCGTATGGAAGGTGAGCTGGGTTTGGCCGTGGCCGAGATGGAACAGGCCCTGGAGGGGGACCCTGAATCGTCCCTGCTCCAGGCCGGTCTGGCCTCCCTCTATCTGCAGAAGGGAGACCTCGAAAAGGCCGCCCGTGCCGTGGAGCGTGCCCTGGCCATGGAACCCCCCACCTCGCAGCTTTTGATGCTTGCCGCCGGGGTTTACTCCAGTCTGAACCGGCCCGAAGAGGCCATGGAACTCTATGAGCGGGTCTTAAAGCGGGAGCCAAACAGGCGAGAGGCCTATGTCTTTCTCGGGACACTCTATTTGCAGCAGGAAAAAACAGAGGAGGCGATCCGACTCTTTGAGAAACTCTCCGACATCCCCGGCCACAACGGTGTGGGTGACTACTATCTCGGTCGAATCTATGCCAGCCGGAAAGATTATCGAAAAGCCCGAAAGTCTTTCGAAAAGGCCCTTCGCTACCAGCCCCACTTCATGCAGGCCTATCTCAGTCTCGGCGCCCTCTATGAAATCGAAAAGAAACCGACTAAGGCGATCAAGGTCTATGAAAAAGCTCTGAAGGTGGATCCGAATTTTGCCCCCATCCAGGAACGGCTGAGCCTGCTCTATATCCAGGGGGACCAGGTGGACAAGGCGATCCGGCAGTTGGAGGAATTCGGCGAACTCTCGCCGAACAATGCCGATGCCCACTTCAAGGTCGGCCTGCTTTATATGCAGCAGGGGAAACTCGAAAAGGCGGTGGAAGAACTCCGGATCGTGGTGGCCCTGCGGCCGAAACACCAAAAGGCTCATTTCTATCTCGGGGCGGCCTATGAGGGGCTGGATCGTCTTGAACCGGCGACAGAGGAATACCGTACCGTTCTGGCGGGGGCCCCCGGTGAGTTGAACACCGTCTTCCAATTGTCCCAGCTTTACCAGAAAATGGAAAAACCGGAAGAGGCGGTGACCCTTCTGCAAGGGACCCTGGAGACCGTTACAGACAACCCCGACCTCTACCTTCTCCTCGGTTCGGTCTATGCCTCCATGGAGGAGGATGAGAAAGCGGTTGAGGCCTATCAGGAAGCGCTCCAGCTGAAGGGAGAGGATGACAAGATCTATTTCCAGCTGGGTGTCGTCTACGAAAAGATGAAACACTTCGACGATGCCGTGGCGGCCTTCCGCAAAACGATCGAACTCAACCCGAAGCACAACAATGCCCTGAATTATCTCGGCTACATGTTTGCCGAGCGGGGGGTGAACCTGGAAGAGGCCGTCGAGCTGGTCAAACGGGCCCTGGCCATCCGTCCCGAGGACGGCTACTACCAGGACAGTCTCGGCTGGGTCTATTACAAGATGGGGCAGTACAAAGAGGCTTTGGAATACCTGAACAAGGCCAACCACAATGTTCCGGGCGACCCGGTGGTACTGGAACACCTGGGAGATGCCTACCACAAGGCCGGGAAGACCGGGCGTGCCGTCGAACTCTGGAAACGGGCATTGGAAGCGGATCCCGAGAATCAGATCCTCCGTGAAAAAATCGTCCCTTTTTCTCCCTGAGGGGGACGCGTGCTGACCCTTCGGAAATTCTGTCTCCTTCTCCTCTTCCTTGCCGCCTGTGCTCGTCCTCCTCTACCGCCCCTCTCCCCCGGCGATGATGCCTTTCACCGGGAAATCATTGAGCGGCTTGAGGCGCAACAGACCGGGGTCCGGACCCTTTCGGCCATGGCCCGGGTGGTGATCGTAAACCCGCAGATCCGTTTTGCCGGAAATGAAGTCATTCATCTGCAAGTCCCCGACCGGTTGCACCTGGAGACCCATGACCCCCTGGGAGGGTTGCAGATGCTCCTTGTGGCGGAGGAAGAGAGAGGCTTGCTCCTTTTACCGGCGGAATCGATGGAACGGACTTTTTCTCCCCGCAAAGAGAATCTGAAGCATTTCTTCGGCTTCGACCTGACCGTGGCGGAACTGGTCCGGCTTCTGGCCGGGAGTCCGCCCCTGCCGCCACTCACGCCCGAGAGTATCCGCAGCGAACAGAATGATGAGGAGATCGTCCTTTCTTTTTTCTGCAAGGGTAGGGTCCGTCAGCGACTCCACATGAATGGGGCAGGGGAGATCCTGCGCTGGGACCGGCTCGACGGCCGGGGAGCGGTGGAGGTGACCCTCTTCTTTGAGGAGTTCCGTGAGGTCGATGGGGTAAGGTTCCCCTTTCGCATTCTTCTGCAGAAGGAGGGCAAAAGGGTCCTTCAAATCCGCTATCAATCGATCTTTCTGAACCGTCCCCTTGATCCGCGACTCTTCGAGATCCGTCCAGCCCTTGCAGGAGGATGGAATCGATGAGCGGCATGACTCTTCTTGCGCCGGCCAAGATCAATCTCGGTCTTTTCGTCCACGGCAAACGCCCCGACGGATATCATGAGATCGAAACGGTTCTCCAGATGGTCTCCCTCTATGATGAGATTACCATCGACGAGGGAGAAGGGATCGAGCTGATCCTGGATGGGTTTGGACTTCCGGCAGGAGAGGAGAATCTCATTGTCCGTGCGGCAAGGCTGATCTGCCGTGAAGTGGGGAAGGAGCCTCAGTTCAGAATCCGCTTGAAGAAAAAGATTCCTGTCGGCGCCGGTCTCGGCGGCGGGAGCAGCGATGCGGCATCGACCCTGGCCGGTCTCAACCGGCTCTGGGGGAATCCCCTTTCCCGGGAACGTCTCATGGAGCTTTCGGTGCAGCTCGGGATGGACGTCCCCTTCTTTCTCTTTTCCGCCACGGCGAAGGCCACGGGACGGGGGGAGATCCTTGATGCCCTTCCCTCCCCGGCTCCTTCTTTGTGGGTACTCCTGGTCCATCCGGCCCTGAAAGTGTCGACCCGGGAGGTTTATGAAGGGCTAAAATTAGGGTTGACAACAAAACATAAACATATTAGCATGCGCAGGTTTTCGGTCACTACCTTTAAGAATGGTCCTTCGGAACTTTCGAATGACCTGGAAAGAGTCACCTTCAAGGCATATCCCCTGCTTCGGGAGATCAAGGAATCGCTCTTTGAACTGGGGGCGCTTGGAGGGGCAATGTCCGGCAGCGGGTCGACCCTGTTCGGGATTTTTCCGGACCGGGAGGCGGCTGATGCCGCCGGGCGGGCGTTGGAACTTAGAAAGGGCCTTACGGTCAATTTGGTACACACACTAGATACCATTCCGGCATAGCCTTTTATTGCCGCTTTCTAGAACAACCAGAAACTCTATCCATAAGGAAAGGCGGTGAATTTCGTTCTATGGAAATTACTGAGGTTCAGATCTACCCTGTAGCAGACAGGATGTTGAAGGCCTATGCGGCCATCACCTTTGACGATTGTTTCGTGGTTCGGGACATGAAGGTGATTCAGGGGAGGAAGGGGATCTTTGTTGCCATGCCCAGCAGGAGGCAGGCCGATGGCAGCTACCGTGATATCGCCCATCCTCTGGATACTCAGACCCGGAACCGGATTCAGGAGCAGGTGTTGCGCGTCTACCGGGACAAGATGCATGTCCGGTCGGAAGACGCCGCCGAAGGGTAGAAAATTTACGGGAGATTCCAAAAGGTTTCCTCCACAGATAACCGGCAACATGGTGAATCGGGGGTCGTCCAATGGCAGGACTCCAGATTTTGGTTCTGGCTATCGGGGTTCGAATCCCTGCCCCCGAGCCAGTT
>CAYQVN010000036.1:9658-11882 GCA_964420895.1 uncultured Nitrospirota bacterium
TGATCTGGAGATCCCCTTGGGGGATGCCGACGTGGGGACCTTCAGTGACGGCGAGGTCATGGTTCAGGTCAATGAAAATGTCCGGGGCCGGGATTGCTTCGTGGTGCAGTCAACCTGTCACCCCGTGAACCAGAACCTGATGGAACTGCTGATCATGATCGATGCCTTAAAAAGGGCATCGGCCAGCCGGATTACGGCCGTCCTGCCTTACTATGGTTATGCCCGTCAGGATCGCAAGGTCCTTCCCCGGGTGCCGATCACGGCAAAACTGGTGGCCGATCTACTCACGGCGGCCGGGGCCAACCGGGTTCTGACCATGGATCTCCATGCCGGACAGATCCAGGGGTTCTTCAATATCCCCGTGGACAACCTTTATGCCGAGCCGATCCTGGCGGATTTCTGCCTGAACAATGGATGGAAAGGGGACGGCACGGTGGTGGTTTCGCCCGATGCGGGAGGGGTGCTCAGGGCCCGCTCCTTTGCCAAGCGGCTCCAGGCCTCGCTGGCGATCATCGACAAACGACGGAGCAAACCCAACGAGGCCAAGGTGATGAACCTCATCGGTGACGTGGCAGGGAAAAGGGCGTTGATCCTCGACGACATGGTCGATACGGCTGGGACCCTTGCCGAGGCGGCCAATGCCATTATGAATCAGGGGGCGAAGTCGGTTTCCGCCTGCTGCTCTCACGGAATACTTTCCGGTCCGGCGCTGACCCGGATCAATGAATCAAAACTGGACAAGTTGGTTTCCACCAACAGTATTCCTTTTTGCAATGGCGACCAGTGTGGCAAGGTCGAGGTGTTGTCGGTGGGGCGGATTTTTGCCAAGGCGATTCGCAGTATTAACGAAGAGACGTCGGTGAGCAAACTCTTCGACTAAATTGGAGGTAGATATATCATGGCTTCTCAAATATTTGATGTTTTCCCACGGGAAGGGAGTGGAAAAGGAGTGGCCCGGACACTCCGCAGGGAAGGAATGGTCCCGGCCGTGCTCTATGGGCATGAGAGCGCCCGCAGTCTGGCGGTGCGTCTTCGTGATCTGCAAACGGTCCTGAAATCGGACCAGGGTGCCAATGCCATCCTGGAAATCTCCCTCGATGGGACCAAGAAGATGGTCCTCCTGAAGGACCTCCAGATCGACCCGATCCGCCTGGAACCGATCCATGCCGATCTCTTCGAGGTCTCCATGGACCAGAAGATCCGGGTCATGGTGGAGATCCGGCAGATCGGAGACGATCCCGAAGGATTCAAGACAGGCGGTATTCTGACGCACACCTTGACCAGTGTGGAGGTGGAATGTCTGCCCATGGAGATTCCCGAGTCTTTTGAGGTTGATCTTTCCGGTCTCGATGTGGGAGATGCCTTTCACGTGTCGGACATCACCGATCCCGGTGTAAAAATCCTGACAGCCGGAGATCAGGTCCTCTATAATGTGGTTGCCCCGACCCTTGAGGTGGAAGAAGAGGCCGTCGAGGAGGCTGAGGGCGCCGAAGGGGAAGGGGCCGGTGAGGATGAAAAACCGGCGGATGAATCCGAAAAGAAGAGTGAGTCCGAATAAGGGAGATCGGTTGCGGGATGATGGAACGTCTCCCGGGATCCCGTCACGGATGTCGTGCCGATGGTTGACTGCTGAAGTCGAAAAGCTTTGACAACAAGGGCTCTGCTCCATGACGGATTTTCTCATTGTCGGTCTCGGCAATCCGGGTAGAAAATATCAACATCATAGACATAACATCGGTTTTCGGGTCGTTGAGGCCCTGGCCGAAGAGGCGGGAATCCCGATCCGTCGGAAACGTTGTAATGCGGAGATCGGGGAAGGCCGGATTGCGGAAGCGTCGGTAATCCTTGCCAAGCCGCAGACCTTCATGAACCGGAGCGGCGATGCCGTCGCCTGTTTGTGTTCCCGGCGCAAAGCGGGGAAAGATGGGGTGATCATCATCCATGATGACCTCGATCTTGAAACGGGCAGAATCAAAATAAAGGATGGAGGCGGACACGGAGGACATAACGGCCTGCGCTCCATCATCGAGCGATTCGGATCAGGTGACTTTGTCCGGATCAGAATAGGTATCGGCCGTCCGGAAGGCGGTCTTGATCCCGCTGATTACGTGCTGAGCAACTTTTCTCAGCCGGCGGCGGTGGGCGAGTGGATTCCAAGAGCTGTAGAGATGGCCTGCTTTCTGCTGGAGCACGGCATCCGGGAATCCATGAATCGATATCATTA
>CAYQVN010000037.1:0-11851 GCA_964420895.1 uncultured Nitrospirota bacterium
ATGAATTCCTCGGCCTTCAACGAAGGGAAAGTGGAAGCCTTGATGGGCGGGAGTGTCGGCATGGGGCAGGGTGACAAGTCGAAGATCTTCTTCGAACCGGGTGACATCACCGACGGTGAAGGAGACGGCGTAACGACGGTGGCCATGCAGAAGGATGACTCCGTCCTGGCAAGCAATGGTCTGAATACGACCGGTCTGCGGCGTGAATCGCTCCTGGCCGAATCGACACCGGACCTTCCCTCTTATGCCACGGCGGCCAGTGGTCTTTATGACATTGACCTGGACAGTGCGGACTCGATTACTTCCGGCGCCTCGGTGACGATCCAGCTGCAGTACAGCAGCTCCATCACCGACACCAGTGATCTTCATATCTATCACTACACCGGTGGTGAGTGGACGGCCGAGGATACGAACATGTCAATTGATACCACAAATAACACCATTACGGCCGATGTGACCAGTCTCTCTCCTTTTGAGGTGGGCAACGGGTCAGCCAGTTCCAGTTCCTCCTCCAGTTCTTCCTCCAGCAGCGGAGGGGGCGGGGGTGGCGGTTGTGCCCTTTCGTCTGCGCCGGTTACGGCGATGGACGGCCTGACGGGTATGGCCCTCCTTCTCCTGCCGGTCTTTGTGCTGGCTCTGCTTCGCAGGAAGGGAAGTAGTGTGAGAAGGTAGAAAGAAGGTCATCAAGACAGTAATAACAAACAGTAATAACAAAAAGAGGCAGGGATGGATTCCCTGCCTCTTTTTGTTGTACATTTAATCCTACTCTTTATCCTAATCTTACTCTTAATCAGAATTTTTCGATGATTCTCAGGAATGAAGTTTGGGCGAAGGATTCGGATTAAGATTAAGAGTAAGATTAAGAATAAGAATAAGAGTGTGATGACGAGTAGAGGATGAAAAGGGTTTGTACCCTGACACCAGACTGCTGCTCCCGGCCTTTCAGCTTCCCTGAATGAGGGTCCCCACGGAAAGCGTTACGTTCAGTCCAGTCTCTTTTCCTCTTTTCCCCTGCTTCATCTTGAGGTTTTTGATGTAGAGGAGGTCCTCTGAGGTCTCGATCTGATAAAGATATCGGGTCAGCTCTTCCATGCCGATCTTTTCGAGTTTGATCTGCACCAGGGATTCCTTGAAGCGGCCGACGGGGGTTTCCCGTTGCGGTTTGATGTAGATGATCTTGTCTTTCATCTCCGCTTTTGTGGCCAATTGTTCCAGGTAGGCGAAAACGGAAAACGCCTTACCCCGTTGTTCGATAACTCCCTTGATCCGGTCCATTCCGCCCCGGTCCTGTACTACCGAGGATCGCAGGCGGATCATCTCCGTGACCTCTTCCTGTTTTTTCTCAATCTTCCGATTGAGAAGGGCATTGCGGTCAAAGAGAGGGCCCAGGATCATGGAATAGATAAAGGTGCAGGCCAGAAAGAGGAGGCCGGCCAGAACGATGCGTTGCTCCCGCAGACTCAAACGATGATAATAGTGCAGGGTTTTCTGGACTTGCGGGATTTTGCGAAACCGATCCGTGATGCCTGCGAAGCGGTTTTTCTTTTCTTTTCCAGACTCCGGGGGAGAGAGGACGGGAGGTTTTGCAGACGTTTCCTCTTCGGTGGGTGGAATCTCTTGTTCTGGTTGTGGCGCCGCCCCTTCGGTTGGCCTCGGGGTGTCCGACTTTTGCGGTGGAAGGTCGGAGGGGGGCTCCGCAGCAATTGACTGTTCCGATGTCAATCCGGTTTCATCGGTCACCCGGAGTACATGTTCCTCCTTTTTCGGAGAGGGCGGAGCAGGTTCCGAAGTGCTTGCGCCGGTTTGAGAGTCAATCGGAGGGACGCCCTCCAGGAGGGCCTCCCATCCCTTCGGATCAAGATTCTCTTTTGTTTTTTTTCGAAGTTCGTCTTCTTTGTCGGCCATGTTTATCTATCTCTTCAATGATCTTGCAGGGTGACGGCGCCGTTGTCCTTATTCATGAAAAAGGACCTCGATGGCCAAATGGCGATAATGCTTAGCGCCCGTTGAATTGGCGGCATATTTGATGATCGGTTTCCGGTACAATTCTGCTTCGCTCAGGGTGATGTTTCGCGGGATCAGTGTCTTAAAAACTTTGTTCCCAAAATATTCATGAATCTGATCATAGAAGATGCGGTTCAAGGTGGTTCTTTTGTCAAACATGGTAATCAGAATGCCCATGAGATTGATGCGATGACCCAGTTGTTGAAAGATCGTGGTAATCATGTTGTTCAGCATGTCGAATCCTTTGGTTGCATAATACTTCGCCTCCGTCGGAATAATGATGTCGCTGGACGCCAGAAGGGCGTTTAAGCTGAGCACCCCGAGGGAGGGAGGGCAATCGATAATGGTGTAGTCATACTTTCCGTTGACCTGGCGCAGGGCATTGCCGAGACGGTATGGGCGATTTGCGCTCTGTGAGAGTTGGACGTCGCAACCGGCCAGGTCCATATGCCCCGGAAGAACATCGAGTCGATCCAGGATTGTCTTGCAACGGACATCATCAAAGGCGGTATCCTCATTAATCAGCAGATCGTAGACGGTTTTCTTACGCCGGGCCGGATCGATATCCAGCCCGATCGTGGCATTGGCCTGGGAGTCCATGTCGATCAGGAGTACCCGTTGTTCCAGTTCTGCAAGGCAGGCCGAGAGATTGATGGCCGTTGTGGTTTTTCCAATCCCTCCTTTTTGATTGATGATGGAAATTACATTCATCGATTTCCCGCCGTGATACTGAATGCAAGGTCATTACGCCCCTTTCAGGAAAATCCCGTTATTTCTTGAACGTGATCAACATCTGGAAGTTTACCTGGCTCTTGTTTTTTCCGACCTTGGCGTTGCTGACCTTGGCATTGGCAAAGAGGGTTGACTTTTTGAGTTCCTGTTCAATTTTGTTGACCGATTCGAAGGTGTCGGTCCAACCGACGAAGCGGATCGATTTCTCATCAATGGAGAAATCTGTGATTGAAAGTTCAATGTCCGGAGGGACCCGTACACTCAGTTCGTTCAGAACATCCAGGGAGGACGGTTTTTCGCCGAAGACATTTTTAAAGATCTCATTCTGTTTTTCCAGGTCCTTCATCTTCAGTTTCATCTGTTCCAGCTCATTGACAACGTTATCCACATCGGGAAAGGTTTCCTGAAAGAGATGACGCATCTCCTGTTGAATCCGGTGATAATGATATTCCTTTGCCTGGATTCCTACAAAAAAATCTGCGAAAAAACCCAGTACCAGAAAAGCCACAATGATCAGGGCGTAGCGTAGTTCCTGCTTGGAGGCAAGAATGCTTGAAATAAAAGATGTTTTCTGTCGACGGAATGCGCAGTCCAGGGAGTCCTTTCCCGTCAACATATAGGCCATGCCGAGAGGAGCAAGGAGGCTTGTTCGCGGGGTTTCCTCCGGAAGGGAATGTTTTAGAGTGGGCAGCGGGTCGGGCGCCTCGGTTCGCACACTCAGGGCTTTTTCGAGCAACGGCGCCAGGAGCGGAAGACCGACTGTGCTCCCCGTCACATAGAGGGTGTCAGGCATGCCTGTCTGCGACTGTATTAAAAAGAGGTCACACTCTTTTCGGATTTTTGCGGCGAGGACCGTTTCCCCTCCTGCGAGGGCGCGAACGATCTCTTCTTCTTCCGTTGGCGTGAGAGATGAAAGGCGTTCCGGAAGTGTATCTGCGTTCAGACCGGTAATGGACGTCAGTTTATTCGTGAGATCTCGACCGCCCCAGGTGAGATTCATGAAGTGTTGCAGAACGCCCGTCCGATAGATGGAGAGGATGGCGAAATCGGGAAGGACATGGAGGTGGAGAATGGTTTTTCCCTTTTCGATCTCTTTCGTGGCGAAGAGTGCATTCGCCGCCGACAGGGAAGAAACCCCGATCATTTGCAGGGGGATTCCGGCATCGGCAAAGAGGTCCGATCGTTGGTCCAGAATACCTTTCTGCAGGGTATAGACCAGTAGATCGCTCCGGTTCCGATCTTGCTCCAGAATATGGTAGCAGATTTCCAGTTCCTGAAGGGGGAAGGGGACGAGGGGTTCCACTTCGTATGGCAGGACCTTTTCGATCTTGGCCCGGTCCCGGAAGGGGACGGAAACCCGTCGGGTGATGAGCATATCGCCCGGTACGGAGGTGATGACTTCTTCCCTGGAAAGCTGGTGCTCCGTGAAAAAAAGCGAGAGGCCTTCCGGCGTGAGGGAGTCGTGGCGCAGAGGTTCTTCGATATATCGGAGAACCTCGAGTTGCTTGCGCTGGACGGCGATCTCGACGCCGTGAAGGGCATCTCTGAATATTTCAATCGCTGTAATGATTCTTGCCATATTCCCTCTTTACTCCTCGCGCCAATAGACGATATTTACCGTATCATTATTTGGGATTCTTTTCAAGACTGCATGGACCGATTTCACAATCTGATTTACCTTGACCTTTGTGTCGACGGAAAAGTATTCCGATTTCACATCGAGCATCTCCTGGATGTTTTTGGGGAGCGTTCCATAGCCGTTGAGTTCCTTTAGGTCTGTGATCGATTCAATCGGTCGAAGAGAGTCCACCTCGTCGGCGAAGCCGGCATCGCTGAGCGCTGCGAGGACTTCATAAGGCGCCGTATTGACATTGATTTTCCGTTTTTTGTCGTCTCCGCCGATGTCGGTGAAGACATCGGACAGACCGACGGGAATATCCTCGGTACCGCCGAAGAAGATCCGGTCATCGATTCCCTGGATCTGAAAGAGTTCCGTCAGGTGCCAGAGTTTGCCGTTTCGGATTTCATAAGGTGGTTCAAGAGACTGATAGTAATCGCTTTCCGCACCGAAATTGAAGACCTCATCATCCTTGTCAATCCAGTCCTGGATCGAGTCCATAACATTATCGTCCAGGGCAAGAATGTCCTTGATGTTTTGAGCCAGCGGCGTGAGCTGGTTCGTCTGGGCGGAATCCTTGTGAAAGAGATGCTTGATGTCGTTAATGGAGATCTTTCCGTCTTCATCGTGAATCGCCATTTTGATCTGGATCGTCCCTCCTTCTTCCTCATGGACGTTCGGGGTGGCCCAGATGGCGTCTTCCGGGCTTCCGGGATCGTCAAAGTCGAAGTTCTCATCTTCCAGTAACAGGGCGATGGCTGCCTCCAATGTCCCCCGGGCCAGGAAGGATGCCCGTGTCTGATCCCGGAAATTCTCGGCCAGGTGGAGGTTGACCCGGGTCGTATAGTTCAGGTCGAGGAGCAGGGCGGAAAGTGCCCCGACGACGAGAAGGACCAGGATGAGGGCGATCCCCCTTTCATTCCGGACGGGTTGGACGGTTTTTTCAAGGAGTCTCATGAGAAGGGATTCTCCTCGATCTTTTCTCCCCGGCGCAGCATCGGTTGGATCATCGTTCTGAAGAGGATCGGATTGTCTCTGTCGTCGAGAACGGTCAGTTCCACACGGATCAGGTCCGGAAGATAGGATTTTTCCCAGGCATCAAACCACTTGTCCTCCTTGGCCCGAAAATAGGAAAACTTGAGACTCTCCACCCGGTCGGTCAGGGGATAGAACGTTCCCCCTTCCTGGAGATCCGTGTCGGGCGTTGTGTCGATGCTCTTGATGAGATGATTCGTATCGGAGAGATCATCGACATCAAAAAAATAGCCTACCTCCGCAACATACCCTTGCCGGCTTTGCGGTTCGCGACGGCCCAGGGAGGTGGTGAGAAAGTAGAGGGCGTCCGTCGGACTCTCTTCGGATTCCGAGGCGACACCGCGAAGCCCTGAAGCCGTACGGCCGTCCCGGTAATAGGCGCCGCGCAGTTCCCGGGAGAGCATGTCGAAGAAGGCTTGTGCCGTCTGATAGGCATCCTCGCTCGTTTCCAGGATCGAGACGGTCCGGGTTGCTCCCAGAAAGGAGGAGTAGACGACACCAAGGATGACCGAAAGGATCACGATCGCAACGAGGACCTCCAGCAGGGTCAGCCCTTTCTGGGAACGGCACAGGGTCATAGTTCGGCTGCCTTCATCGTCACAAAACTGGAAAGGGTAATAGAATTATTCTCCTTGTCATCCGGATTCCAGGAGACCGTGAGATCAATCCGGAAGAGGGAATCGGCCTCCGTCGTCGACAGGGTATATTCCCAATGATAGGATTCAAACGCCTTTTCCTCAGATTCCTCTTCCTCAAAATCCCCTTCCTCAAAGTATTGTGGCATGGAGGGGTTGCTCGTAATCTTGATCATCTTCAGGGTCATCATTTCCTGGGCCAGGAGCGTGGCTTCCTCCGTGCGGTTGGATACCTGCTGCAGTCGGATGGTCTTGATCTGCAGGCCCAGGAGGGTAACGAGAGAGATCCCGATGATTGCAACGGCGAAGATGACCTCCATCAGGGTGAAACCCTTATCCTCCGTTTTCCGCATTCAGGATCTCCTCCGTATAGCCTTCTTCCACGGTCACTCTTCCCGTCAGGGGATTGATGACCAGGGTGTACTGTTCCTCATCCTGCAAAAGATGGATCCGGTTGCCGAAGATCATACCGTTGATCCCGATGCGGAGGTTGGCGGTCCCTTCCGTTGCTTTTTCACCGGTTTCCGTAATGACGTCTTCGATCTCCACGTGGGGAGGAAGGGTATAGTGGTGAATCAGGATCGCCGTATCTGCCTCATAGCGAACCGTTTCCATGCCCTCCTCTTCGTGGCGTACTTCCCGTTCGACATGGATCTCTCCCTTGGCAAGATCGCAGACGATCCGCCGAGGAATCCCTTCCGTGGTTGCCTTGCTCCGGGCAACGGTCAAGAGCGCCCGTAGCTGTCGCACCGATTTTTTCAGATCGGTGGAATAGATGGCATTCCCGATCTTCGGCAGGGTGAACCCCATGACAATCACAATCAACAGGAGTGTGACGATCAGTTCCAGAAGTGTAAAGCCCTCCTGGTTGTTCTTATTCCAGGTCCCAACTTTCAATATCCGCATATTTCCCTTCACCGCCGTCTACACCATCCGCTCCATAGGATTCAAGATCGTATTCCTTGCTGTGGGCGCCGGGGGAGAGATAGACATAAGAATTCCCCCAAGGGTCGAGAGGGACCTTGCCCTTTTCAAGGTAGCCCCCTTCATGCCATTTACGGGGAGCCGGTTCCCCCGAGGGTTTCTCGATGAGGGCTTTCAGTCCCTGTTCCGTGGTGGGGAAGGTCCCGTTGTCCCGTTCATAGAGGGCCAGTGCGCTTTCAATATTCCGGATCTGAACCATCGCGGCTGTCCGTCGTGCCTCGTCCGCCCGGCCGAAGAGTCGGGGGCCGACAATGGTGGCCAGAATCGAAAGAATGACGAGAACCACTAAAAGCTCGATTAAGGTAAAGCCTTTTTGGTCGGACATGGAAAACCTCCTGTGTGATTATCGAATCAGTTGATTGATTTCAAAAATAGGGAGCAGAATCGAAAGGACGATAAAACCCACCACCAGCGCCAGCCCCACGATCATAATCGGCTCCAAGAGGGAGGTCAGGGTGTTGATGGTAGAATTGATCTCGTTGTCCGTCATGTCGGCTACCTTGTTCAGCATATCTTCCAGGGTGCCGCTCTTTTCGCCTACAAAGATCATGTGGATTACAATCGGAGGGAAGACGCCGCTCCGTTTCAGAGGATCATGAATCGTGGAGCCCTCACCGATATGCGTCCGAGCGTCATCAATGGTTTGCTCCAGGATCTTGTTCCCCACGACATTTTTGACGATTTCCAGGGCGTTCATGAGGGGGACGCCGTTTTTCAGGAGGGTTCCCAAGGTGCGTGAAAAACGGGTGATGGCGATCTTCCGGACGAGAGACCCGAAGAGAGGCAATTTCAACTTGAGACGATCAAAATGGATCCGCCCGTCATCGGTCCGGGTGTAGGCTTTGATCCCGGAGAAGATGGCAATAATCAGAAGGAGGAAGAGCCACCAGTAGTTCTGCGTAAAACGGCTGATGGCGATGAGGATTGCCGTCGGCAGCGGGAGGGCCTGTTTCATGTCGGCAAAAATCTGCGTCACCGACGGGACGACATAGACCAGGAGAAAGAGGAGGACAATCAGGGCGATAGAGATGGTCACCGTCGGGTAGATCAACGCCGATGTGACCTTGCGTTTCAGTTCCACCTGCTGTTCCAGAAAATCGGCCAGCCGAAGCAGGACGATCTCCAGGGAACCGCTGCTCTCACCGGAGCGGATCATGTTGACCATCAAATGGGAAAAGGCGCGAGGATGGCGTGATAGGGCATCGGCAAAACTCATTCCTTCCCGGACCGATTCCCGGACCTGGGACATGATCTTTTGCAGGCCCTTGTTGTCGATCTGATCAATCACCGCCGACAGCGCTTCCACCAGGGGAATCCCCGCGTTGAGCAGCGTGGAGATCTGCCGGGTCATGACCGAAATTTCAATGGGGCGGATACGAGCAAAGAGGACGATGTTGGCGGAACTCTTTTTTTCCTGGACCGCAGTCGTCTCAAAAAGATCTGTAATAAAGACATCCTCTTCCCGAAGCTTGACCCGTGCCTCCTGGGTAGAATCGGCATCAATGACGCCGGTGATGGTTTTGCCTTTATTGTTGAGGGCTTTGTACTCGTAGACCGCCATAGGCTCTTTGATTCCGTCTCAAATACTTCATCTGCGGCGTTGCTGCGATTTCCTCGTCACTGCAGCGTACAAAATGTACGCCTCATTCCTCAAAAATCGCGCGCCTTGCATCTAAAGCATTTGAAACGGAATTTGACGTTTGTTCCCCAATAAAAGATGACCGACCGTTCTTCATCACTCCTCAAAACCTTCGCGCCTTGCATCCAAGGCATTTGAGACGGAATTGAAAGATTTTGCCGACCACTGAATGTGGATGATGATTAAGATTAGGATTAAGATTAAGATCAAAATATGACAACAGTTGTTTCCTTGCTCTTACTCCTGGGTCACCCGGAGGACCTCTTCGATGGTGGTGATCCCCCGCAGGATCTTGTAGGCGCCGTCCTCTCGGAGGGTCCGCATCCCGTGCCGGATCGATGCTTCCTTGATCTGGTTGGAATCGACCTTTTGAAGGATCAGTTTGTTGATGTTGTCGTTCATCACCATCAGTTCGTAGATGCCGGTCCTTCCGTGGTACCCCGTATCAAAACATTTATCGCATCCCTTGCCATGAGAAAAGACCGGGTTTTTTACCCGGTCCGGATCGAGCCCCAATTCTTCCAGTTCGGCCCGGGTTGGTTTGTAGGAGACCTTGCAGGTCGGACAGATGATGCGGACCAGGCGTTGGGCCATAATTCCGAGGATGGAAGAGGAGACGAGAAAGGGTTCGATCCCCATATCGGTGAGCCGGGTGATGGCGCCGGCCGAGTCGTTCGTGTGAAGCGTGGAGAAGACCAGGTGCCCCGTCAGAGAGGCCTGAATAGCAATTTCCGCCGTCTCCAGGTCCCGGATCTCACCGATCATAATGACGTCCGGATCCTGACGAAGAATGGAACGGAGTCCCCGGGCGAAGGTCAGGTCGATCTTCGGGTTGGCCTGAATCTGGCCGATTCCCTTGATCTGATATTCGATCGGGTCTTCGATGGTGAGGATGTTCTTGTCCGGGGAGTTGATCTTGTTCAGTGCCCCGTAGAGGCTGGTGCTTTTCCCACTCCCCGTCGGTCCGGTAACGAGGATGATGCCGTGACTTTTTCGAATCATCCGGGAGAAATTTTTATAGTTCTGTTCCATAAGACCGATATCTTCCAGATCGAAGATCGTTGCATTTTTGTCGAGAAGCCTGAGAACCACCCGCTCTCCAAAGGCAGTGGGCAAGACAGAGACGCGGATATCGACCTCTTTGTTGGCAATCTTGATCTTGATCCGGCCGTCCTGGGGAAGACGTTTCTCGGCGATGTTCAGGTTGGCCATAATCTTGACCCGGGAGATCAGGGCGGACTGAAACTTTTTCGGGGGCTGGAGCCGTTCATAGAGGACGCCGTCGATCCGGTAGCGGACGAGCATGTCCTTTTCATAGGGTTCGATATGGATATCACTCGCCCGGGATTCCACGGCCTGGTAAAGGATCAGGTTGATCAGCTTGATGATCGGCGCCTCGGTCTCGGCATCGAGAAGATCCTGCACCTCTTCCAGTTCTTCGGCGATGTTCTCGAATTCCTCTCCTGAGAGATCGTCGATGACTCGTTCGGCCGTATCGGTGGCGCTTCCGAAGTAGAGGTTAATGCTCCGGTTGATCTCCTCCTCTGAGGCCATGTAAGGCTCAACCGGTTTGAGAAGCAGTTTCCCCAGGTCGTTCAGCGGGGCCAAATTCACCGGGTCCGAGATGGCCACACGAACTCCGCCGTCGTCCTCAGAAAAGGGGAAGAGGAGGAAGCGCTTGAGATAACTGCGGGGGATCCGTTCCAAAGTCTCTTCACTCAACTGAGGCTCCGGGATCACCTTTAAAAGGGGCATCCCGATGTTCCTGTTTTCCGGGTTCATGATAGGCTTCCTGATGTGGTATTGCCCGCTGACGGAAAGGCGTGTTTACTCTTCAATCCGGACGAAAATCTCTCCTACCGGTTGGTCATGATTCATGGCTTCGATTTTGTAGAGATGTCCCTGGTGATCAAGGGAATATTTCTCCCAGAGGTCTTTGAAATGGATGACATAGCCCCGGTCATCACTGTCGTTGATATCCGGGTTGCCGACGAAACCGACAAAATTTACCTTGAATGCCGAACGGTCCTCCGGAGTCGGGGTGTAATCCCGGATGACCAGTGTTTCAGCCGGTGTCAGCTGGATCGTTGCTCCTACGGGGACGAGGGTCGGTGTCTCATTTACGAGAACAAGAAATCCATCCGTATTTTTTTCGGAGGCGGGTTTTGGAGATTCCGGGTGGGAAGATTGTTTCTCCGCCGGAAGAGTGCCTTCCGGTGAAGGTGAAGCGGGGGGTTCAGGTGTCATGATCACCGGGATCTCCGGATCGGCCAGATCAGGGGAAGGCGCCGGATAGGGTTCCTTCCGGGGAGCCGCCTCGTCCGTCGGTCCGTAAAAGTTTCGGGCTGGTTCGGGGTTGCCTTCCGGGACGGCCTCATCGGGGCCGTAGAAATGCTTTTTTGGCTCGGTAGGGGCGTATTTCTTATATTTTTCAAAATCCTGATCTTTCGATTCGGAAAGTCGGGCCGCCTCAATAGGATTGGTGATGATATGGGGGGTCAGGAAGATCATGAGGTTGGTTTTGGTGTTTTCCGAGCGTGTGGAACGAAAGAGATGCTTGATCATCGGTAGGTCTCCCAGACAGGGGACTTTACTCACTGTTTCCGTTACATCGTTTCCAATCAGCCCGCCGATGACGATGGTGTGGCCGTCCTGGACGGTGATGGTCGTATCGGCGGAGCGTTTCGTTGTCACCGGTGCCGTGGCCCCGGTGCCTTCCGTTGCCTGTGCATTTACATTGGAAATTTCCTGAAAGAGTTTCAGGCGGACGAAACGATTCTGACTGATATGAGGGGTGACCTTCATGGTGACACCCACGTCACGGAAGTCGAAGGTCTGGAAGACATCGCTTACGCCCTGTTCACCGGTCCTTGCCTGGGTCAGGAAAGGGCGGTTCTCGCCAACCTTGATCTCCGCTTCCTCGTTGTCCATGGTCAGGATCTGGGGTGTCGACAGGATGTTCGTGTCGGACCGACTGGCCACGGCCTTGAGCAAGGCCGAGATCGTGGGGAACTGCTGTCCGTTGAATTCGATAAAATTACCAAAAATTCCGAGGTTGAATCCGGTCAGTGGCGGGGCGCTCCCTTCATTGATGGCTGTAATCGCTGTGCCCAGGTCGCCCTGTACAAGGGAACCGCCGAAAACGCGACGATCGATCGAGTACTGCGCTCTGCACCTGCCAGCCAGCGTCTCTCACCATCCCGA
>CAYQVN010000038.1:0-4711 GCA_964420895.1 uncultured Nitrospirota bacterium
TGCAACTCCTTGTAGGTGTCGGGCTCCATGAAACTGGAATGAGGGTCGAGGGCGTTGAGCATTCCCTTGATGGCGCCATAGACCAGCTTCTTGGTGTCCACGTCTTCCACATAGTTCTGCTGCACCATGTGGAGTACCTCGGAAAAAATATTCAACTGCTCGTAGGTTTCCCCCTTGGCCTGCACACCACTCTCATGGGTAACACCAACGACGAGCAGGATCAGAAGGGAAAGAAACAGGGGCCAGACGAATGACTTTCTTTTCATAAATCAAACCTCCAAAGGAAAAGAACTTCTTTATAGAAAATGTTTCCAGAACCATAACGCAAAGATTACCGCCCGGCAAGCCAGAGCAAGGGGTCCTGAGGCTCTCCATGGTAGCGAATCTCAAAATAGAGGATCGGGCCTTTCAATGATCCCGTCTCCCCGGCATGCCCGATCGGCTGTGTTGCCTCGACAACCCCCTTCACCGAAACAAGCAGTTTGGAGAGATGAGCATAGACCGTATAAAACCCCTTCCCATGGTCCAGGATCACCATCCGGCCGTAGCCTTTGAACCAGTCGGCAAAGAGTACCGTGCCGTTATAAACGGCCCGTACCTCTTCTCCCGATGTTGCCGAAATATCGATCCCCTTGGAAAAGATATAGGTATTGAATTTTTCATGTTTGTGCTTCCCGAAGCGGGTCAACACCTCCCCATCCAGGGGCCAAGCGAGCTTCCCTTTATATTTCTTGAAGCCGCCGAAGAGGGACTTCTTCCGGTGAATCAGGTTCTCGATAGTTTGTTGCAGCGATTGGGCCGAAAGTTCCAGTTCATTGAGCAGCTCTTTCTGGGAGGCCTTCTCTTTCCGGATCTGTGCAAGAAGACGGGTACGCTCTTCCCTTTTTGCAAGAATCTCCTTGTTTTTCTCCTTGAAGGCAGTCTCCAGCGTGAGGATCTTCTGCTCCCGTCCGGCCAGCGCTTCCTCTTTCTTCTTCAGCGATGCATAGACCTCCTGATAATTATCGATACTCTTTTTGTCTTGCCGGGCCAGCACCTGTATATAACGATACCGCTTCAGCAGCCCGGCGTAACTCCCCGCAGAGAAAAGCGCCTTTGCATAGGAATACCCGCCGTACTTGTAGAGTTGCAACACCTTGTAGGCGAGAAAATCCTGATACTGTTGCAGCTCCTCCTTCAGGTCCGCGACCTCCACATCCAGTTGCAGCTTCTGGGTCCGGACCTTCTTCAAGGCGATATCGTAAGACTCAAGCTGTTCGCCTTTCAACGCGAGTTTCTTGTCGATGGCCTCAATCCGGGCAAGCAGCCCCCGCTCCTTGTCGGCGATACTCTTGAGCGCCTCTTTCTTCCGCGAGATGTCACGCCGAACATCCCCTAAGTTCTCCTTGCTTGAATCGATCTGTTCATCGATGTCCCGCAGGCCGGCAACCACATCAGTGACAAACGCCGCCAAAAGGAAAACCAGGGCAACCCATACCATCCAGGAAGAGCGTTTCACTCCGTCATCCTCTCAGATTTTCAGAAAACGGCCCAGAGACATGAGGCTCCCGAAGAGCCCCAGGACCATCCCTGCCGCCACGATCCACGAGAGCATGGAGACGGAGAGGAAGGAGATGGAAATCTCCTGCATCAGAAGGACGCCCGCACTGTGCTTCAGCTTCGGAACCCAGTAATGGTAGATCCCGAAGAGAGTAATCAACGAGAGCACCGCTCCGATCAACCCCTGAAAGAGTCCTTCCATGAGAAAAGGGCCCCGGATAAAATTGTTGGTGGCGCCGATCAGACGCATCACCGCCAGTTCATCCCGCCGGGCATAGACGGTAAGTCGCACCGTATTGGCAATAATAAAAAGAATCGCAACGCCGAGGAGGCCCCCCAGGATAAACCCGATGAGCCGGAGAATATTGAGAAAGGTCATCAGGCTCCGGGTCCACTCCTTGCCGTACTGGATCTCCTCAAAATCGGGAATCCCCGAGAGCTTCCGTACCAGTTGATCAACGGCCCCCTGGGACTGGGCCGACTTGGAAAGACCGATCTCGAAGGACGCCGGCAGGGGATTCCCTCCCAGCCCGTCCAACAGGTAGGCCGCGTTCTCATGACCGGATTGGAAACGAACCAGCGCCTCTTCCTTGGAGACAAACTGTACCCGGGAGATTTCGCGGTTCTCCCAGAGAATCTTTTTGATCTCACCGACACGGTCCGGATCGAAACCATCTTTGACATAGGCCGTCACCTCCACCTGCTGTACCCAGCCATCGGTCATGTGAGTCACATTGGTATAGACAATCAGAAAGGCCCCGAAGATCATCAGGGCAAAGGCAATCGTCACGATCGCAACGACACTGATGAATTTGTTGTGCCGGACACTCCGGGCACCTTCCTCTATGAAATAGCCGAGATCAGAAAAAATCATCTTTCCCTCTTTCTTACTGAAAAGCCGGCATGCCTACGCCCGTCCCACTACCTCGGAACCGGAGGCCGGCACATCGGGGAGGACGGAATCGGAAACACAGCGGCTGTTCTCCAGCCGGATCACACGCTTGTTCATCCGTTCAACGACTTCCATGTTGTGTGTCGCGACCAGGACCGTCGTCCCCCGCATATGGATCTCGTTGAGAATCTCCATGATCTCTTCCGCCACCCCGGCGTCGAGATTCCCCGTCGGCTCATCGGCAATCAGGATTACGGGGTCGTTCACCAGGGCCCGCGCGATGGCCACACGCTGCTGTTCCCCACCCGAAAGGCGCAGGGGGTAGCTGTTGATCTTGTGTTGCAGACCGACCCGACGCAGGACATCCCAGGCTCGTCGTTTCATCTCTTTTTTCGAGGTCCCGATCACCCGGAGGGCAAAGGCAATATTATCAAAGACCGACTTGGAGCGAATCAGTTTGAAGTCCTGGAAGACCACCCCGATATTCCGCCGAAGATAAGGGATACTGCCACCCCGAAGTCGGGAGAGATTGAGTCCGTTCACCCGTATCTCACCACGGTCGGCCTGTTCTTCGCAGTAGATCAGCTTCAACAGCGTCGTCTTTCCGGCGCCGCTCGGTCCCGTAACAAAAACAAATTCGCCCTTCTCCACATGGAGGGAGATCCCTTTCAGGGCACTGTAGTCTTTCTGATAGTGTTTGTGTACATCAACCATCCGGATCATAGGCTGCTCGCAGGAATGACTTTCTTAGAGATCATCACTATCCGAAAGGTAGTCCAGGATAATATCATCCAGGCTCTCTTCTTTCGGAGGTTCCGTGGAATGGGGGTCCTTCGCCTTCTCTTCAAACTTGCCGTCACGAAGGTCCATGATCATCTGTTTGTGCTGCTCCTTCATTAGATTCCGGATCACACTGTCCAGACAATCGGCCTTCAAGATGTCGGCGTAGCTCAATTTGCGGGAACAGAGGATCTTACCTTCTTTATACAGGAGGGTTACGATCACAGGGTTCTTGATACCGTTATCTTCCGTCTGCACATGGAAATTGCTTTCCTTGTAGACAAAATCGGTATTGTAACCCGTCAGCATCCGTGGGTCAGCTCCCTTGAAAACTGCTGTGAATAAACGGAATTATCCCTTTTATTCCGCAAATATAGCATAGATAAATCGGGACTTGCAAGACATAAAAAACCCGATTTTCTCCTCCTCTACGCCTTGCGGATGCCTCCGGGAAGGGACTTGACAGAAACCTTTCAATCATATATCTTAATATTAAACGTTTTGACATTGAGGTGTAAATGGGGACACATCACAAAGGCTCCGTCAGGGAAGTTCGGGCACTGAATGCCTACATCAAGTTAATCCGGGCCGCTGAATCGGTCACCCGGAGGCTCACTCCCGTTCTAACTGCGGCGGGACTCACCGTCAGCCAGTTCGGCACCCTGGAAGCCCTATACCATCTCGGTCCCATGAAACAAAAAGAAATCGGAGCAAAAATCCTGAAGAGCAGCGGGAACATCACCATGGTGATCGACAATCTCGAAAAACGGGGTCTCGTCAACCGTGTGCGAGACCGGAGCGACCGCCGCGTCGTGACCGTCAACCTGACCCTCAAAGGACGCCGTCTGATCGAGGAGGTCTTTCCTCTCCATCTGGAGGGAATTATCAAGGAAATGAGACGCCTCACAGGGGAGGAACAACAAAAACTGGGAGAATTCTGCCGGAGACTGGGACGAGGGGAAGAACTTTCCTGAGAGTTGCAGAGATTTTTTTTCGTGATATAGTTTAACGTTGAAACATTAAACATCAAATAGGAGGAATGGCCATGTGGAAAAAACTTTTCGAAACAGATCGGGATTTCTCCAGTTTCCTGCTCCGCCTGCTTCTGGGCATCGTCTTCTTTCCCCACGGAGCACAGAAGGTCCTCGGGTGGTTTGGCGGACACGGCTTCAGCGGTACCATGGGATTCTTCACGGAACAACTGGGGATCCCCGCTCTCTTCGCCTTCCTGGCGATCGTGGCGGAGTTTTTCGGCGCAATCGGATTAATCCTCGGGTTTATGACCCGGTTGGCAGCCTTCGGCATCGCCTCCGTCATGGTGGTGGCCGTAACCATGCTTCACTGGCAGAACGGCTTTTTCATGAACTGGTTCGGCAACCTCAAAGGGGAAGGCTTTGAATACCACATCCTGGCCACAGCCATCGCACTGGCTCTGATGATCCGGGGGGGTGGTTTGTGGTCGATCGACGGAATGCTATCGGAGAAGACCCGATAGAAGGA
>CAYQVN010000038.1:4811-7475 GCA_964420895.1 uncultured Nitrospirota bacterium
AATCACAAGGTGTCTGCTATCCATGCCGAAATTGGCATTGGCCGGGTCCATCGCAAGGACTTCCACGTTGAAGGGCCCGGTCCCGGCCAAGGGGATTTTCCCTGAGAAGGTGCTCCGTCTTCCCGCGTATCGGAGGGGAATTTCCTTGATAATGCGGTCTTCCTTCTTCAGCCGTGCGATGATCTGAATTTTGTTGGCATCCCAGAGCCCGCCGGGCTCCGTAGGACATCCTCAACTCATGACCACCGTGGCCACCACTTCGAGCGGCCTGCCCGATGAGACCGGCTTATTCCTTTCCGGAGACAATAACGTCACAATAAATCCGTGGATCTCCAGCAGTACCCCTTCTCCCAGGATGTCCTGCCCCGGCACCAGAAGAAGCGTCTTCGAAGAACGCTGCGTCGCCTGAGGACTGTTCAACGGGCCTTCGGCTGTGATCTCCACAACGGTGGGCTTCTCCAACGTTAGTGTTGACAGAAATCCGGCCGTTCCCTGCGTACCGTAGACTGTGTCCCCCCGCTGCCGGGGACGGATCATGATCTGCATGGTATCCCCCGTCCCTCCCTGCTGCAGCCCCTGTGCCAGAATTTTATTATGTTTTAGATCCCGGATAGTAATGCGCGCCCCACCGACATAAGTGCCCAGCACTTTCGCATCCCGCGAAACGGCCCGCACCAGGACCTTCGTCGGCAGCCCTTCCGCCTCAACCGGTATGGCAAAAAAGAGGACACCCCATATCACCAACAGCACCCGGGCCATCGTACGGCAACTTCCCGATAATTCCATAAAAGGTCTCCTTTGTTAGGGAAGAACTCCCGTTGCAAATTGACAATCGTCATCGAAACCCATATTATTCAGAATCGTTAAGATTGCAATAAAAAAATAGCGATATCATCAGCCGCTGAAAGGCCGGCGAGAAGGGATCGACCCGAAGATGGAGAACATCACCGAGAAAAAGCTGAATGACTTCATTACAAAAGCCCGGAAACCTTTTGAAAAACTGCTGGCCGATTGGGTGGCCCTCCCCACCATCAGCGCCGATCCCACTCATGACGACGACATCGCCACAGCCGTTGCAGAGGCGGCCAAACTCCTGAATAAGCTGGGAGGAGAGGTTGAGATCGTCGAAACGGAAGGTCATCCCCTGATCATCGGGAACATCCGGAAATTTTCCGATGCCCCAACGGTGCTGATCTACAACCACCTTGACGTTCAACCGGCCGAGGCGGAAGACTGGGAGCACCCCCCTTTTCTGCTGACTTCAAAGAACGGACGTTACGGCGGCCGGGGAAGCACTGACGACAAGGGTCCCGCCCTGACGGCCTACTTTGCCGTGCAGTGTGCCCTGGAGCAGAAGATCCCGCTCAATTACTGTTTTGTCTGGGAATTTGAAGAGGAGATTGGCAGCCCCCACTTTGACAAGGCCTTGAAGAACCGGAAGGAATTGATCCAGGCCGATTCTATCCTCGTCTCCGATACGGTCTGGATCTCCCGGGAAAAGCCGGCTATTCCCTTCGGCATCCGGGGACTCCTCACGGCCACTCTCTCCCTGGAGACGGGGGAACGGGATGCCCATTCCGGACTGGTGGGCGGGGCCGCCCGCAATCCCCTGGGGGAGATCTGCAGCATGATCGGGCAATGCTATGACCCCCTGACGGGAGAAGTCCATCTGCCCGGTTTTTACGACGATCTCCTCAGGGCAAGCGAAGAGGAAGTGGAAGGATTTCTGGAATCGGGATTCAAAGTTGACGGATTCAAGAAGGCCCACGGTCTGAAGAGTCTGCGCTTCAAAGAACGGGCACAGGTCGTGGAATCGATCTGGTCTCGCCCGACCTTCGAAGTCCATGGACTGGTCGGTGGTTATGTAGGACAGGGGGTAAAAACCGTCGTCCCCCCCCGGGCAGAGGCCAAGATCAGCATGCGCCTCGTACCGCGTCAGGACCCGAAAAAGATCTTTTCCGCCTTACGAGATTTTGTGAAAGAACGGAATCCCGATGTAAAGGTAAAACTGGAGGCTGTCCTCGATCCCTATCTGGCCTCACCGACGGGGGAATATTTCCAGGCAGGCGTGGAGGCGATGACCTTCGGTTTTCAGACTCCCCCCGCCCTGGTTCGTGAAGGAGGATCGATCGGCGCCGTGGTGACCCTCAACCGGCTGCTCAAAGCCCCGGTGACCTTTCTCGGGCTCTCTCTTCCGGAACACGGCTACCATGCTCCGAATGAATATTTCGAATGGCGCCAGGTCCGGGGAGGGATCCGCACCTTTCTCCATTACTTTGACCGGATCAGCAGAATACAGGAGCCCTTTTAGAGATGAGATCCCATGGTATCTAAACAGCGTAACTTATTGTTTTCGTTCATTCTTAATCGTAATCTTACTCTTAATCTTAATCCTGCATGAAACTGATTAAGATGATGATTAAGAGCAAGAATTAAGAGAACACCTATCGGCTATGCCTTTGCACCTGCGCAGTTTACCCTTCCGCCTTCACGGCGGCCTTCTTCTCGTTCCGTCTTCTCGAAGCCACAGTCACCACATCGGACTTAATGCGAGTCAGCTTGACCGCCTTCCGTGCCTGAATAGCCTTTCTCTTTCGCGTTACTGATGCCATCTTCTGCTCCTTAGTATCTATCGTTGTTGAAAAAAGTTGCAAAACATTTTCT
>CAYQVN010000038.1:7575-11773 GCA_964420895.1 uncultured Nitrospirota bacterium
TTACGAAGCCGTCAATATTTCACCTGAAAGGTATCAAACTCCCCTGTATACATCTCATCCCGCACATCGATATTGACCACATGGGCGCCCGGTGGACCTTGCCGACACCAGGCAACCAGTTCCCGGAGGGATTGCGCCGCCCCTTCCGCCACGACTTCGACCGAACCGTCAATCAGGTTGCTGACCCACCCCGTCAGGTACAATTCCAGAGCACGCTCCCGGGTGCTGGCCCGGAAGAAAACCCCCTGTACCCTGCCATGAATCACGAGATGGACCCGGTTTTGTCCCTTTGTCGCCATGACTGATTCCCGGGAGTCCCCGCCCGAAAGCAAACCCCCTTCAAGAAAACTTATTCCTTTTTTTCATCTTCCAGTTTTTTTTCATCCTCCGGAGTAATATCGATTTCATCTTCTCCTTTGGAGGCCTTCCTGAAATTCCGGATCCCCTTCCCCAGTCCGGCACCGATCTCCGGAAGTTTCCCGGCACCAAAGATAATCAGGACGATCACCAGGATGATGATCAGCTCCATCCAACCTAATCCAAACATGGATGTTCTCCTTTGTTGACTTACGCAACCCCATCGCCCACCAAAGCCGCGTAGTCTTCCACCGTATTGATACTGACGAAAGACGAAAGGTCCGGATCGATATGGGTCACTTCCTCTTCGTCCAGGAACCGGGTGTTCAGGGAGCGAAGGACTCCCTGCATCCCGCGTCGCCCCTCCCGGATATGACGGCGCATGACCGGCAGACATCGTTGATCATAAACGGCATGGAGTGGCTGCGGCACGGATCGTCCCTTCAGGGAACGCCCGCGGATTACGGCGACCAGGGCATCAGTGGAACCGGCCCTTTGCATCATATACTGGATCAGGTCCGTCCGGATCATCGGCATGTCGCAGGCGACACAGAAATTCTTCTGATCCTGCGAAGCCGAAAGTCCCGAGAAAATGCCCGTCAGGGGTCCCCGTGCCGGGTCGAGATCACAAACGACTTTCACGGGGAATCCAACGTATCGTTCAGGTTCCCGGGTCACCAGAAGGATCTCCCGGAAAAGGGGAGTCAACACCCCGATGATATGCCAGAGAAAGATCCGGCCCTTCCACGTGAGAAAGGCCTTGTTGCGCCCCATGCGCCGGTTCTCTCCGCCGGAGAGGATAATGGCTGCCATCGGTTCCGCCCTTATGTTCTATGAACCCCTTACTGTGCCGGGCGGACCTTGAGCAGTGAGATCACTTTCTTGACGCCATTGACCCCCTTGGCAATGGTGACAGCCCGATGAATCTCATCCTGGGAGCCGACAGTACCGTTCAGGGTCACTTCGGAAAGATTTGTGTCCACGTCGATATTCAGGGCGTGGACGTGTCTGTCCTGGAACAGTCTTGTTTTCACCGACGAGGTAATCCGGGCGTCCTCGGCCGATTCCGAAATGGTCTTCTCGCCCGTTCCGACCTTGTATCCCGCTGTTGCCGCACCCCCGATGAGCAGGATTTCACAGCCTGTCGTCATCAACGCGGCAGCACTCAACCCTGCAACAAGCCATTTCCTCCATGATGACATCAATCCTTCTCCTTATTCTGATGATGAAGTCCCTATTCATGCCCTTTCGGGATGATGCAAGATAACAATTTTGTATTTTATTGTCAATGGTTTTGGCGCCCACCCATTATTGACACCGGCGGTCCCCTCTGTTATTCTGTACGCACAAAAATGGACATCGTGATTTTGAGGACCGGCCGTTGAAATTTTTTTTTACACTTTTCCTTCTCTGTTGCTTCCCTCCCCTGGCGACTTCGGCTGCACAATGGGGTCCGGAGTCCTTTAATTCCGCCACCCCGAACGGCAAGGCCTCTCAACATTCAAACAACGTTTCAACCAAAGTGACGGAGAAGAATCCCCTCGCTGCGTTTCTTCTCGGCAGCGTCCGCTTTTTTCAGAAGGTTATCTCCCCTGTTGACGGCGACCGCTGCACCATGGCTCCCACCTGCTCCCACTTCGGACTTCAGGCCATCGAAAAACACGGGGCGCTGATCGGCTTCATGATGACGGCGGACCGGATCGTCCATGAATATGAAGAACAACGTTTCGTCCCCGCCCGATGGAACGGCTCCTCCTACCGATTCCTCGACCCCGTGGAGAACAACGACTTCTGGTTTACCTCTCCCCCCGAGGCGTCCCCTCGGAAAGAAATGGGGGCCGGAGCATTACCATGACGGGGACGCAATCAAGGTTTCTCTTCATCCTTCTGGCAGGCTTTTTCCTCCTGCTTCCTTTCACGCCATTATCCGCATCCGCGCACGCCGCAGACCCCGAAGAGGCGGACCGTCTCTTCACCTTTGCCGATCAGCTTGCTACGGAGGAAGACTATTATCGTGCGATCACGGAGTACAAGCGTTTTCTCTCCTACTTCCCCGACGATATCCGGGTTCCCCTCTGCCGCCTCCGGATCGCCCTGTCCTACCAGAAGGGGGGCAAGAGTGATCAAGCAGTCCTGGAACTGGAAACCCTGGGCAAGGATTTTCCGGGGAGCGCAACGGCGGAAGAGGCGTCCTATCAGATCGGCCGCACCTACTTTGGCGCCCGTCGTTTTGATGATGCCCGTAAGGCTGACGAGGAATTCCTGCGCCGTTTTCCTGCCTCCCGTCATCATGATGCGGCTCAGGCCCGTCTCGGCTGGTCACTGGTAAACCTTGGATCATATGAACCTGCCGCGCAGGCCTTTGCCTCCGTTAGCCGAAAGAGTGTCTACGGTCCCTTCGCCGACGATCTGGCCCGGGAACTCTCCGCAGGAGTCACGATCCCCCGGAAGTCGCCGGTCGTCGCCGGCTTCCTCTCCGCCCTGCTCCCCGGCGCCGGACAATTTTACACCCAACGCCCCACCGAAGGGGCGACCTCTTTTCTACTGAACGGCACCTTCATCTGGGCCACAGTGGAGCTTTTCAACCGCGGAAGCGAGGTCGCCGGAGTCCTTCTCGGGTTTTTTGAAACCGGCTGGTATTCGGGGGGGATCTTCGGCGCCGTCAACGATGCTCACAAGTTCAACCGCAAGGCACAAAAGGATTTTGTGGAGGGGTTACAGAACCGCTACCCTCTCCCGTCAGGACCATAAAAAAAGGGGACCTTGCGGTCCCCCTGTTGAGGTCCAGTATTTCCGGAGATCTATGCAGTCGCCCGCACGACCTTTGGCATCGGCAGGGGCGTCTCCTTTGAAGCGGGTACGGCGGAGTAGAGTTCCTCCGTACGAGTGACATACTTCCACTTCCCGGGATTTTCCAGGATAGAATTGACCAGGGAAGCGTGGGTCGCATGGCCCGACTTGACCGCCTGTACATGGCCGAGGATCGGGCTTCCGGCAAGACTCAAATCACCAATGGCATCAAGAATCTTGTGCCGGACAAATTCGTCGGGATAGCGCAGTCCTTCAGGATTCAGAACCCGGTAGTCGCTGATGACAATGGCGTTATCGAGGGAGCCGCCCCGGGCAAACCCTTGAGACTGGAGATATTCCACCTCCCGGAGAAACCCGAAGGTCCGGGCACGGGCGATTTCACGGACAAAGTCATCTTCGTTCGCTCGATAATGATAGCGCTGCTTTTTCAAGATGGGATGGTCAAAATCAATCTCACAGGTGATCTCCGAGACCTCCGAGGGATAGACCGCTGCAAAGCGGTCGTCCTCTTTCACCTCGATCGGCTCAAGGATCTTGATGAAGCGCTGCAATTTACTCTGCCGTCGGATCCCGGCCGAAGTCAAAAGAAAGATATAGGATGCGGCACTTCCATCCATAATGGGGACTTCCGGGACATCGAGTTCAATGACGGCATTCCCGATCCCGAGACCGGCAAGGGCCGACAGGAGATGTTCCGCAGTTTTGATCAGGATCTTCCCTTTACCCAGGGTCGTATTGAGACTGGTATCAACAACATTTTCGGCATGGGCGGGGATCTCAAAACCACCGTCGACATCAACACGCCGAAAGAGGATGCCCGCATCCTCCGGGGCCGGCAGGATCTTCATGTTGACTTTGAGCCCGGTGTGCAGGCCGATTCCGGCACAGGAAATGGGCGTAGCAATCGTTCGTTGGTATCTCACAGTCTGCCTCCTTTAGTATGCGCACTGAGATTGGACGTTTTATATGCAATCGGGATACCAATTTCAAGAGAAAAAGATCTATTTTTAATAACGTTATGATTTCAACA
>CAYQVN010000039.1:0-7123 GCA_964420895.1 uncultured Nitrospirota bacterium
AGGGCGCAGACTATCTCGGTTTCGGAGCGGTTTTCCCGAGTTCCACCAAGGTGGGTGTTGCAGTGGCCGGGCTTGATCGCCTGGAGGCGTTTGTCCGGGGTAGTGCCCTGCCCGTCGTGGGGATCGGCGGCATTACAGAAAACAATGTGGCCGACGTCTGTCGCCGGGGTGTGGCCGGCGTGGCCGTTCTGTCCGCCGTCACGGAGGCCGTTGATCCTGCTGTGACAAGTCGGAAGATCCTCCAGCGGATTGAGATGGAAAAGGCTTTGTCACGAGAAACCTGAACCGGATGTTCGATAGGAACCTATGGAAGAGGCTACGCAACTTTATCTTTATGGTCTGACATCCGATGTGCAGGATGTGCTGATTGATCAAATCAGCGGGGCCCCTTTTCAGCCGATCTGCTGCGGAAAGGGGGAGACCTTCCCGGGGCCGGATCCGATCCTGATCATGGGGAAAGAGTCCTGGGACCCGGAACATGTGGAAGTACTGCGTCAGAAGAACCCTGCCTGCCAGGTCCTTCTTGCCTTGGCCGATGAAGACCTCGACTCCTTCCTCCCGGCTGTGATGACCCGTATCGATGATTATCTACTCCTGCCACTGAATGCCAAACGTCTTCTTTTTGCCCTGGAAAAGGCGGTGGACCGTAGGGAGCAGGTGGAGCGGCTGTTGCATGCCACGATGGAACTCGACCAGACCACGGAGGAACTGTCGTACTTCATCAATGTCGGCAAGGCTTTGACCTCCACGCTCGACACCGGGAGCATTCTCAATATTATTATGGAAAAGACGAGTGAGTTGGTGAAGGCCGAGGCGGGATCGGTCCTGCTCCTCGACGAAGATACCAATGAACTCTATTTTGAACTGACCGAGGGGGAAAAGAAAAATGATCTGAAGCGGTTCCGGCTCAAGGTGGGCGAGGGGATCGCCGGGTGGGTCGCACAGCACGGGGAGTCCATTATCGTGGAAGATGTGGCCACGGACCCCCGTTTCTGCAACCGGATCGACGACTCTTTGAATTTTCGGACACGCTCCATTCTCTGTGTTCCTCTGAAGAGTAAAGGGAAGATCCTGGGCGTGCTGGAAGTGATCAACCGGATTGACGGAAAACCTTTCGGCCAGAAGGATCTCGATCTCGTCCTCACCCTTGTCGATCAGGCATCCATTGCGATTGAGAACTCCCTCCTTTACCGAAAAGCTACGGAACTGGCCATCACCGACGGGGTGACGCAGCTCTACAATTTCCGTTATCTCCACCAGGCACTCGATGTGGAGATCTCCCGGTCCAACCGCTACCGGACGGAGGTCTCCCTGATCTTTCTGGATCTCGATTATTTCAAAAAGGTCAATGACCGCTTTGGTCACCTCGTGGGGAGTCAGGCCCTGGTGGAGGTGGGGAATATCCTGCGGCGAAGCCTTCGCCCCATGGATGTGATCTGCCGGTACGGCGGGGATGAATTTATTGTTGTGCTCCCGGAGACGGGTCCGCAATCGGCTTTAGGAACGGCGGAACGACTCCGGACGACTGTGGAGAGTTATACCTTCCATGCCGATACGGGTGAGGCTTTTCGTCTGACGGCCAGTTTCGGGATCGCCTCCTATCCGAACCATGTGAAAGATAAAAATGAACTGATCCAACTGGCGGATCAATCGATGTACCGTGCAAAGGATGCCACGAGAAATGCCGTCTTCATGATCGGCAATGAAGGCAGTTCCTTGTCGAGAGAATTTCCGGACGGGTAACACCGCTTTCCGGTTCTGTTGAAGATGAATGATGGATGTCCTCCCCTGGAGGAGTCGAAAGTGAAAACAGTTCGTCCCAAACGGCGCCTGATGCTCCAGTTGATCTTGATCATGCTTCTGATCTCGCTGGTGCCTCTCGTGATTTCCGACAGTAATCTCGTAAAACTCAACGAGGAATACCTGGAAAACGACCTACTGGGATCGCATGCAAAACGCGCCCGTCAGGCGGCCGAGGAGGTTTCCTCTTATCTGAAGAATACCATCGAAAAGCTGGAAATCATTGCCCGGCTGCAGCCGCTCACCCGATCTTTTTCCGATCTGCAGAACTATCAGCTTCTGGTCTTTTTCCTGGAGGAATACAAGGACCTGATCAGTATCTCCCTCCTCGATGATGAGGGAACGACCAAGGCCGAGGTGGTCCGTCCGGGGCTCGGCAGTGCGCTGCAGGAAGAGCGTGCAGCCCTCCGCGAACCGGTCATGGCCGAGGCGTTGGAAGGGAAGGTCTATGTGTCGGATCCCCTGGGGATCCCGGAAAAGAATGCCTCTCTGGTCACGATCGGACTTCCCATATTTTCGGGGAACCATGTGTCGGGGGTCCTCATGGCGGATATGTCACTGAAACGGATCTGGGAGATCATCGAACGGATTACGATCCGTCGTTCGGGCGAGGCCTATCTGGTGGATCGGCAGGGGCGTTTGATCGCCCACAAGGATCGTCAGCGCGCCATCCACCAGGAGAGCATGAAGGACGAGGAGATTGTCGGGAAGTATCTGGCCCTGGGCAATACCGGAGGGGCGCTCCCCTTTGTAGAGAAAAGGGGACGGGAAATGCTCGGCGCCTACGCACCCCTCAGCCTGGAAGGATGGGGGGTGGTGGTTCAGGAACCGCGCAAGGATGCCTACAGCGTGGTGGCGGAGATGAAAGAGCAGATCCTCCTCTGGGGCGTGGTGACCTCTGTGCTGGTCAGTATCATCGGGCTCTTCTTCGCCCGCCGGATCAGTGTTCCCATCATGGATTTCACCCGGAGCGCCCTGCGCATTGCCCAGGGAAATTTCAAGGAAAAGATCCAGGTCCGTGCGAACAACGAGATCGGACAGTTGGCGGAAACCTTCAACTTCATGGTGCGTGAACTCGACCTCTACGACAAAAACATGCGGGACCTTTTTATGAGCGCCATTGCCTCCCTTGCTGCTGCCATCGATGAACGGGACCCCTATACCCGGGGGCATTCGGAACGAGTGACGGAATACAGTATGGCCATTGCCGATGAGATGGGTCTTGATCCGAAGGTAAAGGAAGAGGTCCAGGTGGCTGCGCTCCTCCATGATATCGGCAAGATCGGTATTGATGACAGTGTCCTGCGGAAGCCGAGCCGGTTAACGGAGGCGGAATTCCGGCAGATCAAGGAGCACCCGGCGAAGGGGGCGAATATCATGGCGCCCATCAAGCAGCTTGAAAAGATTATTCCTCCCATGCGTCATCATCATGAACGCTATGATGGTGCAGGCTATCCCGACGGATTGCGGGGTGACGCCATCCCCCTGCCGGCCCGGATCATTGCTGTGGCGGATACCTTTGACGCCATGACCTCCGACCGTCCCTATCAGTCGGCACGGCCGGAGTCTGAGGTGGTGGAAAAGCTGAAAGAATGGGCGGGAACCCGCTACGATCCCGAGGTGTGTGAGGCCTTTGCCAAGGCCTATAACAAAAACCGGATCAAAGGATGGAAGCGCCGGATGACGGATGATCCATCCCATGCCGAAACTGCGGTACTGCAGACACCCTCGGTCTAAGTGGTCCTGTTCGTAAATAGGGCATTCAAGAATCGGGCTATTAAAATACAGGAAAGCTGATGAAGAAGGAAAAGCGAAAACTCTTTGATTGGCGGCTCATTCGGATTCCCCGGGTCCTGGTCCGCTTTCTCGTGATCCTCTTGACTGTAATCTCCCTCTTTGTCGGGTTGGTGGTTGCCGTCAAGCTGAAGGCGGATGAGATCCCCTTGTTGGCCCGCGTGGGGGGCATGCTCGGGATCTATCATATTGCTTCCGACGGTCCCGAGGAAACGGCAGGAAACGTAATCGAATCCCGGTCGGCAAAGCTCATCTTTGTCAAAGGGAATGTTACCGTCAAGCCGAAGCAGGATCTGCGTTTCCAGCGGGCGGAGAAAGGACAGATCCTCCACGAGGGGGACAGTATCCGCACTTACTCGGGCGGTCACGCCGAGGTCGCCTTTGATGACGGCAACCGCCTGACCGTCAAGCCCGATTCTTATGTGGTGATCCGGGACATGAAACAGAACCGGCTCACGAAGATCAAAAAATCTTCCATCAATCTCCAGCAGAGCGACGTGGAGGCGACGATTCGCCGTCCGAAGGTGGCCGGGTCGGAGTTTGTGATCGTTACGCCGACAGCGCAGGCGACCATCTCGGAAGCCAAGGTGGCCATCCAGGTTTCCAAGGAGAAGGACAGCCGGATGAAGGTCTTCAAGGGAGCGGTTGCTCTTCAGGTCGGTGAGGAGAGCGTGGAGGTGACGGAAAATAAATCGGTTGCGATCAGCCGTGACACCCAGGTGGAAGAGATCAAGGATTTGCCGCCCTCCCCCCTGCTGATCGATCCGGGAAACCTGGCGGAGTTTTTTTTCAAGACCCTCAATGAAATGAAGGCGGTCTTGAAATGGAGTCCGGTGGCCAAGAATGTCAAGTACCGGATCCAGGTGGCGCTGGACCCTTTCTTTACTGATTTTGTGATTGTCCGGACCGGGTTGTCTGAATCGGGGGTGGTCATCCAGGGATTGAAGAGCGGGATTTATTACTGGCGGGTGAATACCATCACCGCCGAGGGGATAGAGGGGGACTTTGCCGATTACCGGGTTTTCAAGGTCACCATCGATAAAACCCCTCCCGACATCCGGTTGGATGACATTATTCTTCTGAAGGTGTCGGGAACATTGAATGCACAGATTAGTGGCGAGACGGAGGCAAAGGCCCGGGTGACGATCAACGGAACCAAGGTCACCCCTGACAAGACGGGCCGTTTCAAATATATGCTCTCCCGGATCGCCCCGGGGGCGGAAGTCCGCATTGTTGCCGAGGATTCGGTGGGCAACCGCAAGGTGCTCAAAAAGAAGATTGAGGTCCAGTAGGAGTATACGGAAGATGGGAAAGAAGTTCCGGTGGATTTTGTGCATACTTGCGGGCGCGCTGTCCGCCGGATGTGCCTTCTGGTCATCCGGTAGTCCGAAACCGGCACAGGTCTTTACCGAGGCCAACCGCCTCTATGCCGACGGGAATTACAAAGGGGCGGAGGAAAAATTTCTTTGGTTGTCGAAAGAATTGCCCCGGAATCCCCGGATTGTCAATAATCTCGGCAATGTCTATATGAAGCAAGAGAATCTGGCTGCCGCACGAAGCGCCTATGAGAAGGCCCTGGAACTCAATCCGGGCTATGTCATTGCCAGAGTGAATCTGGCTGTGCTATCATTAAGGAACAAGAAGACGGCAGAGGCCTATGCGGCTTTTCAGGAGATCCTGAAGGCCTACAAAGACGATGCGGACATCCGGAACGGGCTTGGGGTCTGTGAACTCAAACGGGGACGTGTAGAGGAAGGGGTGAATCATTTCCGCAAGGCCATCGATATTCAGGGGGAGTCTCCCCTGTTTTACAACAATCTTGCCTATGCCTATGCGGAAGCTAACGAATATCTCAATGAGTCCCTGAAGATGGCAAAGGAATCTCTGAAGGCGGAACCGGAAAACCCTGTTTTTCTCGATACTCTGGGATGGATCTACTTCAAGCGGGGCGTCTTTGACCACTCTATTGAACTGCTGCAGGATGCGTTGGACCGGGAACCGGCAAGGGCCGAAATCCGATCCCATCTGGTTTCCGTCTACCGCTGGATGGGACGGGAAGATGAAGCGATTGACTTGATCCGGGAGGGGATCCGGCAACGAGTGATGCAGACACACTAATGAACAGGAGCTGATTATGGTACTCTTCAATTATGCGGTGAAGGAGATTACAGCCAAGGTCGTTTTTTACGGCCCCGGTCTCTGCGGGAAGACGACCAACCTGCAGCACATTCACAGCAAGATGAACCCCAATACGCGGGGGAAGCTCCTCTCTCTCGCCACGGAGACGGATCGGACCCTCTTTTTTGATTTTCTCCCCGTGAACCTCGGGAAGATCCGGGGTTTCAATGTCCGCTTTCAGCTCTACACCGTTCCGGGGCAGGTCTATTACAATGCAACACGGCGGCTGGTCCTCAAGGGGGCGGATGCCGTGGTCTTTGTTGCCGATTCACAGAAAGAGATGGCGGAGAAAAACGTGGAGAGTCTGGAAAACCTGAGCGAGAACCTGCTGGCCAACGGCCTTGATCCCCAGACGATTCCCCTGGTGATTCAGTACAACAAAAGGGACCTCTCCAATGTCATGGACGTGGAAGACCTGGATCGGATGATCAACAAGAGAAATGTTCCGAGTCATACTGCAGTGGCGGTGACGGGGGAAGGTGTCCTGGAGACCTTTAAACTGGTCACCCGGGAACTGATGCAATCTCTCCGTACGAAACACGATGTGGAAGGGAATGCCGCGGAGCAGCGTGTCGGTGCCTCGGAAACTGCAGGGGAAACTGTCAGTGAACCGGCGCCCCTTCCGACCGCGGCAACGGCTGTTTCGCCGTCGGGATGGGAGGATCCGAACCCCCGGGAAAGAGACACCGGCGCACAGGCTCCCGGGGGAAAAGATTCCCTGACTTCTGCGATTCATCAGATAGAGAATCGGATTCAAAAGATGGAGACGCAGCTCGATCGCTTGTTGACACGGGATGAGGCCATGGAAAATCTCCTTCTGCAAATCCAGGAAAAGCTCGGCGGGGTATCGGCGGAACATGCGCCGTCGATCGAGATTGAAGAGCCGATTATCCTGGAAGAGAAGCGGAAAAAGAAAGGGTTTTTCTGGAATCGATAGAAGGAGGAGTCGCGTCCTGGAGCCGAAACATCATGGATGCCTTTAGGTCGGTCCACCGGGGAAATCTCAGTCAATTTCAGACCGGTCGGATTGGCAGGGGAAATCAGGGAAATATCTGGCGCATCCGGGTCGATGGGGAGACGGCGGTCATCAAGGACATTGCCGACCGGAGTCTCCTCTACAGACTGCTCATCGGGCGCTGGATGCTGGAACGGGAGTATCAGGTCTACCGGAAACTTCAGGGCCTCGAAGGAATCCCCACCCTCTATCATAAATTAGACCGGGACGGATTTGTCTGCGAATATATCGCCGGGGATCCTCTCTCCTCCTTTTCCCGGGATGCACCCCTTCCGACCTCTTTCTTTGATGCCCTGCATGAACTGGTGGAAAAAATCCATGCCCGTGGAGTGGTTC
>CAYQVN010000039.1:7223-11555 GCA_964420895.1 uncultured Nitrospirota bacterium
TTCTTTGATGCCCTGCATGAACTGGTGGAAAAAATCCATGCCCGTGGAGTGGTTCACTCCGACTTAAAGCATAAGAAAAATATCCTCGTAACGAGCGATCATAAGCCCTATCTGGTTGATTTCGGGGCCTCCCTGACACGGGGTGCCCGGTGGAACCTTCTCAACCGGTGGCTCTATGGCCAGTTCCACGAAATCGACCGGAAGGCGGTTTCAAAAATCCGGCGACGTTTTTCCCGGGGGAATCCCGATCGAGACGATCTGGAAAGTCTCCGGCAGCGGAATGTCATGGAACGATGCAGTACCTTCTATCAATCGTTTTACCGGTTCTTCTCCCCGAAGCATCGCTGGAAGAGGCGTCGGAAGAAGTGAATGATCCCGTGCCGGACGGGGATGCTTCAAGAAATCGCGTCCAATAAATTATTGAATCCCGGAAGGAAAAGAAAGATGTTGATCCTCGGAATTGAAGCCTCAACACCGGTGAGCAGTGTTGCACTCCTTGGAGCGGAGGGATTGGTTGCGGAATATTCTCTTGCCCGGCGTCGGACCCACAGTGAACGGCTGCTGCCGGCCATTGAGACGATTCTTCACGATATGAGCCTCTCTGGGGAGGACCTGGCCGGGATTGCGATCTCGGTGGGGCCGGGGTCCTTTACCGGCGTGCGGGTTGCGGTTTCCACAGCCAAGGGCCTCGCCCGTGCCTGGGACAAACCACTGATTCCGGTCTCATCCTTGGAAGGGCTGGCGCACCGTTTCCCGGGGGTAGAACGTCCTCTCTATGCCCTGCTGGACGCCCGGAAAGGGGAAGTCTATGCCGCCCGTTTTCGAAACCACAATGGTCTGCTCCTTACCGAAACCCCGGAACGGGCAATCCGCCCGGAAGACCTTTGCCGGGAAGTGACGGAAGAAACGCTTTTTGTCGGCGAGGGCGCCTCGCGCTATCGGACGCTGTTAGAGGAAAAGCTCTCTGCAAAGGCCGTCTTTGCGGAAGGGAGTCTGAACCACCTCTCGGCGGCATCCGTTGCCGAAATTGGCTATGCCGAATATCGAAAAGGCCGGACTCTTGGCCCCTCGATTCTGGTTCCCAATTACATCCGCCGTTCCGAGGCGGAAATGAATTGGAAGAAGAAATCCCGTTGAGTGCCCCGGAGGAACTGGAAACTCTGAACATTCGCGAGATGGCGGAAAGGGATCTGGAAAAGATCGTCCAATTGGAGCACTCCGCATTTCTGACTTCCTGGTCCTCAGAGGCATTTGCCAAGGCAATCCGGGACCCGAAGGGGTTCAATCGGGTAGCGGAGGATCTTTCCGGTCTGGTCGGCTATCTCACGGCCTTCAGCGTCTTGGACGAAGCCTTTTTAACCAATCTCTTCGTTGTTTCCCATTGCCGCAGAAGAGGCGTCGGAAAAAGATTATTAAATAATCTTATAGGGGGAACCGTAAAAAAAGGGGTGAAACAGATCTTTCTGGAGGTCCGGGAAGAGAATGTGGCTGCGATAAGGCTATATGAAGAAATGGATTTTTCCATTGTTGCCGTCCGAAAAGGTTATTATGCAGACACCGGGGAAGATGCGCTGGTGATGCAGTATTCCCATGCCGGCAAGTTTGACAAGACTTGAATTTGACGTTACTTTGTGGTAAATTATTTTCCATGTCAGTAGTTTTTCTTGCCATTTTTTTTCTTTCCATTACAACAGGGGTCTATTTCCATCTTTCACATGGGGAAGGATGTTTTATGTATGGAGGGATTGCCATGTTCAATGAGGAAAGGCACTTTGATCACCTGAAATCGACTAACCAGGATTTCAGAAAGTGGGTCGATCTGCACTCTGAGCTGGAGGTCAGACTGGAGGGGCTTAACCGGTTGAAATACCTGACCGCGGAAGAGGAATTCGAAAAGAAAAAATTGCAAAAGGAAAAACTCTTTGCCAAGGACCAGATTCATTTTCTTCTGTACAGTTTTTGAAGGAGCCGCGACAGGCTGCACAGCTCATGGATCCCGATGGATCAACCCCGACAGATGAAATCTTCTGGCGGGGTTTTTTTTGCTCTTCTCAAAGTTAATAGACTTCTTGCGAGTCCATCAAGGTTCGTGCAATCATGGGAAAAAAAGGTGTATTTTGTGGAAAAAAAATACATATTATGGGAAAATGTTTTCCATTTCTGCAAATGACAAATAAAGGCATTCTTGAGTGTCGCAAATACATTGCACGAAAGGTTCTGGTTTTAGCTTAAGAAACAGTAGGTTAGAAGCCAACGAGGAAAAGAACCAATTTTTTGTAAAAGGTATTGGATTAGCATGGAATTTGCATGATAAATAGAAGCAGTTTTATGTCCATGTTGGCGAATGAAGGAACCTATGGATTTGCAGACGCAGAAAGACTATCAGCAGTGGATGACCTCCCAAAGCTGGAGAAGGTCGCTCGAGGGGTTTGCCCATCTTTCAGGGTTGACCGTCAAATGTATCGGTGCGGATGGGACAATGGTCGGACCGTCGATGGAGGAGCGGAATCTTTGCCGCCTGATCCGCCGGTCGGAAAAAGGATTGGTCCGTTGCCGGTCTCACTGCGGGCGGAAGATTGCCCAGTCCCTGCGGACGGGGAGGACGGAGATCTTCAGTTGTTATGCCGGGTTGCACTGTTTCTCCGTCCCGCTGAAACTGCAGGGAGAGGTGATCGGCGCGATTTTCGGCGGGAAGATTCTGACCGACGCCCCAGTGGTTTCCCGTTACGTGAAGATGGCCGACACCTTTCAGCTCGATCATGCCGGGATGTTTAAGGCAATCGGTGAGCTGCGGATCGGCAAGATCCAGGAACTGCAGGATGCCATGAACTATCTCGCCTCCCTGGGACAGGCACTGATCGTCCCGGCGGTTCAGACCCGTCAGTGCGGGCAGAATGTCTCCCGTCTCTTCACCCTCTTTCACCTCGGAAATGATCTGAACCTGGTCCGGGACAGTCAGGAGCTCTATGGTTTGATCATCAATTCTCTTTCCATCCTCTTTGATCTGAAGGGGTGTTCTCTGATGCTGCTCGATTCCCAGGAGACGTCGCTCGTGACGCAATCTTTTTTCGGGCCGAAATCCTGGGACCTGCCCCATTTCCGTACCGGCATTGATCAGGGGATTATCGCGCGAGCCTTCCGTGAACACAAGCCTGTCTATACACGTGACCGTTTCCAGATCGCCAAATCGGGGTTCAACGAGAAGATCGAAGGGGTCTATACTTTTCCCCTTCATTTCGGCCGGAAGGTCGGCGGGGTGATCAATATTTATAATTCCTCTCTTTCCGAAGATGAGATTCCGATGATCCGTGCATTCTGTAATCTTGCCGTGATGGCGATTCAGAATGTGGATCTTCGTAAGAATCTGAATAACCGGATTCTGGAAATCAGCAATCTTGGTTTGATGACCCACGAGGTGGGGGAGGTCCGGGAATTAGACGGACTGTTTCAACTGATCCTGAACCGTTCCACGGAGATGGTCAAAGCGGAACAGGCCTCCCTCATGATCCTCGATGATGCGACCAAAGAGATGACCATTAAGGCGAGCAAAGGGGTCCCGGAGCATCTTACGCGCACTTTGCGTCTCAAGAAAGGGGAGGGCGTGGCCGGAAAGGTCCTGGAGAAGGCCATGCCGTTGCTGGTCACGGACATCGAAGGGGATCCGCGGCTCGGCCTGCAGAAGAAGATGCGCTACAAGACGAAGTCCTTTATCAGTATTCCCTTGGTCCTGAAGGATGAGCCGATCGGTGTTTTGAATATTACCGACAAGGTCAGCGGCGAGGTTTTCAATGAAGATGATTTGAAGGTGATCAAGATCTTTGCATCCCAGGCGGTGATCGCCCTGGAGCGGACGAAACTCTATGAACATTCCAAGGAGATGGAGCAGGTCCTCATCACGGATCATCTGACAGGTCTCCTCAACCGACGCTATTTTTTCGAGCGGGTGACCGAGGAGATTACCCGGGCGGAGCGTCACAGCTATCCTCTTTCTCTGATGATGATCGATGTGGACGACTTCAAGTGGTACAATGATCAGAATGGTCATCTGGCTGGAGATGATGCCCTCAAAAGTGTTTCGGCGCTGATCCGGGATACCATCCGGAATATCGACTTTGTCGCCCGCTACGGCGGGGAAGAGTTTACCGTTGTCCTTCCTCAGACAACGAAGCCAGAGGCCATTGTTATCGGAGAGCGTCTGTTGACGGAAGTGGAGAAGTTTTATTTCCCCTATGAAGAAAACCAGCCCCTCGGAAAATTCACCATCAGCATCGGTCTGGCCACCTATCCCGAAGATGCACGGAAGGTAAAACCCCTGATTCATGCCGCCGACCA
>CAYQVN010000040.1:0-1505 GCA_964420895.1 uncultured Nitrospirota bacterium
GTCCAGGTTCACGGGACGATCAATGGATACGGGGAGCGGTGCGGGAACGCAAATCTCTGTTCCCTCATTCCGAATCTGATGCTGAAATTGAAGGTTCCCTGTGTGACGAAACAGAACCTGACGAAACTCAAGGACCTGTCACGCTATGTGGCGGAAATTGCCAACCTGCCCCACAGCAAACGCTACCCTTACGTGGGCGATTCCGCATTTGCCCATAAAGGGGGGATTCATGTCAGCGCCGTGCGGAAGGTGGCCGAAACCTATGAGCATGTCCGGCCTGAATCGGTGGGAAACCACCAGCGGGTCCTTGTCTCCGACCTTGCGGGGAAAAGCAATATCCTCTACAAGGCTCAGAAGTACGGCATCAACCTGGAGGGCCGATCAAAAGAAGTGAAAAGGATCATCCGACAACTGAAGCAGTTGGAAAATGAAGGGTTCCAGTTTGAGGGGGCGGAAGGGTCTTTTGAGGTTCTGATGCGAAAGGCACTCGGCAAGGGGAAACACTATTTCGATCTCCTCGGCTTCCGGGTGATCAATGAAAAACGGGGGGAGGCTACGACCGACTGTGAAGCGACGATCATGATGCGAGGGCCTGACGGCCGCGTGGTCCATGAGGCCGCTGTCGGAAACGGCCCGGTCAATGCTCTCGATCAGGCTCTACGGAAGGCCCTCTATGCCTTCTATCCGGAGTTGCAGGAGGTGCGCCTCTCCGACTATAAGGTTCGGGTCTTGACGGAAAAGAGTGGCACCTCCGCCAACGTCCGGGTACTCACCGAGTCCTGCGACGGGACAGACTGTTGGGGGACCGTAGGGGTCTCGGAGAATGTCGTCGAGGCCTCCTGGCAGGCGTTGGTTGACAGCCTGGTGTATAAATTGATGAAGGACAAACGGTAAAAATAGGGGACAGGGGACAGGCAAGAAATATCTCTAATCATATCATGGTTCGACAATGTCTCTTCCGTTCGCCCTGAGCCTGTCGAAGGGGGAACCGTCCATGGTTCGACAAGCTCACCACGAACGGAGGTATAATAAGAACCAAGGATCAGGGGGCAGGTAAGCAACTCCCCCTTTTATCATTCGATGATAGAAGAAGTAGGCATTGTGGTTAAACTGGAGGGGACAAAGGCTACGGTTCGTACGGAGCGGAGTCGGGCCTGTGAAGGGTGCGCCTCGGCGGGGTTCTGCAATCTCTCCGAAGGAGACGATGCTGTCACTGTCTTGGCGGAAAATCCCCTCGCTGCAACCGTCGGCCAGACCGTACGGGTTGCCATTCCGACGGAAAGCTTTCTTTCGGGAACCTTCTTCCTCTATCTTTTCCCCCTGATCGGACTTTTTGCCGGCATGGCTGTAGGGGTTCATCTCTCCGCTCTCTTCTCCCTGAAAGAACAGGACCCGGCGGCGGGCGTGGGTGCAATCATCGGGCTGGTTCTCTTCTTCCTTCTCCAACGTCTCTTCAACCGCAGGATTGCCGGCAGTCCACGGTTTCAGCCTGCCATCGTTGAGAT
>CAYQVN010000040.1:1605-10955 GCA_964420895.1 uncultured Nitrospirota bacterium
TCTTCAACCGCAGGATTGCCGGCAGTCCACGGTTTCAGCCTGCCATCGTTGAGATCTTGTAGACTTTCTAACGGGACGCCAGTCCCTCCATCTTTTCTCTCATAATCCTAATCTTACTCTTAATCTTAATCATAAATCTTAATCTTACTCTGAATTAATTTCATCCTACGCTGGAACGATTACGATTATGAGGGTGATTGAGATTAAGATTAGGATTAAGATCATGATTAAGATAAAATGATTAAGGGTGAAGCACAAGATAGATGCCCGTTCCCGGTCCTCGTCCCCTTTTCTAAAAGTAGTGCCGTGCCAGGAAGATGACGAGGAGCCCTGCACCGAGGGTTAAAAAACCAAAAGTTCGAATGGCGCTGTCCGGCAGCGACGGAAGGCGAGACGCTAATTCCTTGATCTGTCGGGGGAATGCGAAATAGGGTAACCCCTCAATGATCATAGCCAATCCGAGGGCGGAAAGAAAGAGTTCCATCTGTTCTCCGTGGGGCTAATCGGCGTAAACGGTGACAATGAGAGCACCGTCCGTGATGTGGACTTGTTTGATGGTCCGGGCTTCTTTCTTGAAGGGATTCAGATCGAGGGCGTTGAGAAAGTTCGGCATGAGGCCGGGGGGGATATGGAGTTTGCCCAGGATCACCCGCTCCAGATCGAAGTAGACCCGGTCCGAACGGAGGGTAGGGCGGGTGTAGAGCCTAAAGGCAATGGAAATATTATCTAAATCGGGAAAGAGTGAGAAGGGGAAGGTGTGAACAAAGGATTTTTCAGCAAAAGGACGGTAGAGGCCGGAGAAGGCAATCCTGTCTTTTTTCAGATTCCCACGGATCGTCGGCACCCGTTCATTCAGGAGCTTTTCCTGGAGCCAGGAATTGATCTCCATCTCCGAAAAATTGATGTCCTTGGTCTGCTGATAGTTGAAGGCAAGGGTTTCATCAATCAGCATCTTGGTGAACTTGGCCTGACAACTTGCGGCGGCTTCCGGGGAAGTGGGGGTGACACGAATGGGGACGGTGGAAAAGATCTTCAGGGTCAGAAAAAGGACTCCCCCGATCAGGCAGAATAGAATGATCCCTACGATCATCCCGGTAGAGGTTTTCTTTTTGCGACCGCTCATCTTGTCCGCGATTCAGGATAATAGTGTGACGACTTCGTGTTTTTCGCTTGCAGTTTTTCAATGCAACACAAGCCGTTAGGTCTATTTCTTCATCTATTGCATAAGCTACAATAAGTAACTGACAAAAGTCAATCTCTTTCCTGCGGTGCTCCCTGGGTGCCGCGGTGAATTGCCTGAAAAAAGGATTTTCTCCGACAAGGTTTCGGGGTATAGTAGGGCAAAATTAATCGGCTTTTTTTTGGAAAGGGACTTTCAAGAGGGTGGCGATGATCGGAAAATTCATTGACGTAGAGATCCCTTACACCGGTCGGGAGTTGACTTCCCACTGGGCTTACCGCAGTTACGGTCTTTTAGGCGATAGCATTGTCGCTTTTTGCGGTCCCTGTGATCTGCCGGTGGAACGAATGGCCGACCTGGAAGATGTCCTCTCCGATGCGCCGATCCGAAGTGCGCAGATGCTCCATTTTATCGTGGAGCATTTCGGTGCAACGCTGGAGACGGCGGTCCTTCGACAGCGACTTCTGATCTGTCTGATCGCCGAGTCGCTGAACCGTCCCGGAGAGGTGGTGCGAATCGTCCGGAAGGGGGACGATCTATACCGGGGGGAGGGGAAACTCTCCGTCTCTATTGCCGTACAGAGTCCCGTTTCCGCCATGATCCATACGGGCCTCAATGTAGTGACAGAGGGCACGCCCGTTAAAACGGCCGGTCTTTCCGAACTCGGTGTTGCACCGGAAGGGTTGGCGGAGAAGATCCTTTCCCGCTACCGCGAGGAGATGGAGGGGATCGCCCGGGCCCGCTGTAAGGTGAGGGGGGTTCCCTGATGGGGAGGGATTCCGCGGCGGTTATGGAGATCTTTACCTCCCTCCAGGGGGAGGGACCGGATCTTGGTGAACGACACCTTTTTCTTCGCTTCTACGGGTGCAACCGCCGCTGCCGTTACTGCGATACGGAAGCGGCACTGAAGGACACCGGGCCCTGCCGCGTCGAGCAGATGCCGGGTCGGGGGGATTTCCGGGAGCGGCCCAATCCCCTGACCGTTGAGGAGACGGCCTCTCTCCTACGGGCCGGAGGGGCGCAGAAGGGGGGAGTCGATGCCCTTGCCATTACCGGCGGAGAGCCGCTGCTCCATGCCCCTTTTCTGCAGGAACTACTTCCCCGGCTGCAGAATCGCTTTTCCTGCATTCTCGAAACCAACGGCCTCCTCTTTGCTGAATTGGAAACGATCCTCCCTTTTATAGACGGTATCTCCATGGATGTAAAGATCCCCTCTGCCACCGGTGAAGAAGCTGACTGGGAGGGGCATCGGCGGTTTCTTGAGACCGGCGGGGCGAAGATCCGCTATGTGAAGGCCGTCGTCTCCCCGATCGTGAAGGAAGATGAACTCCATCGTCTGGCGGAACTGATCCGCTCCGGCGGGAATGCTACCCTCATCCTGCAGCCGGTGAGCGGTTCGGAGTCGGACCGTTCCTGGATGGGAAGACTCCTCGAAATCCAGGCCGGCCTGCGGGAAGAGGGGGTGCGATCGGTCCGGGTCATTCCCCAGATCCATAAACTTCTGGGAGTGTTGTAGTGGTGGCCAAGAGCGAGAAGATCCTCGTCGCCATGAGCGGCGGCGTCGACAGCTCTGTGACGGCGGCCCTCCTGAAAGAAGCGGGGCATGACGTCATCGGGGCGACGATGAAGATCTGGGATGAAGGAAGGGAAGAGACCTTCGAAAATCCCCGGATCTGCTGTTCTCTGACCGCCGTGGAAGACGCCCTGGCCGTCTGTGAGCGCCTCGGTATTCCCTATCACATCCTCGAATTCCAAGAATATTTCCGGGAAGAGATCGTCGAAGATTTCTGCGCCGAGTACCGCGCAGGCCGGACGCCGAACCCCTGTATTCGTTGTAATACGCGGCTCAAGTTTCATCACCTCCTTGAGGAAACCGAAAGACTCGGCTGTGACAAGATCGCCACAGGCCACTATGCCCGGATCGACAACGACCCGGGATCCGGTCTTTTTCGCCTCAAGAAGGGGGTAGATTCAGGGAAGGACCAGTCCTACTTCCTCTACGGGGTCACCCAAAAGGTCCTCTCCCGCCTCCTCTTTCCCGTTGGGGGGTATCGGAAGGCCGAGATCCGGGAACTGGCCGCAAGATTTTCTCTCCCCGTGGCCGAGAAGGAGGAGAGCCAGGAGATCTGCTTCATCCCCGACAATGACTATTCCGCCTTCCTCCGTCGCCGGGATCCTTCGGTATGGCAGGAGGGGGAGATCCGGGACCGCGAGGGCAACCTCCTCGGCCGTCATGGAGGATACATGAACTACACCGTGGGGCAGCGAAGGGGTCTGGGGATCGCCCATGCCGTCCCCCTCTACGTTGTTGAGATCCGTTCTCAGGAGAACCTTATTGTCGTGGGGGAGAAGGAGGAACTCTTTGCGACAGAGGCAAAGGTCGTCTCCATTAACTGGATCTCCGGCTCCCCTCCCGATCCGACAGTCCGGATGACTGCGAAGATCCGCTACCGCCACCCGGGGGCACCCGCCAAAATTGAAGAGCTCAGTCCCTCGGGGGATGCCTGCCGGGTGGTCTTCGATGCACCCCAGGAGGCAATCACCCCGGGTCAGTCGATGGTCTTCTATGAGGGCGATGTTGTCCTGGGTGGTGGAATCATTGAGACGGCAACCTGAACTTGGATCGGAAAACGGTAGGGAAAAGGGGAGAGGCTACTTTTTCAAAAAAGTAGCCTCTCCCCTTTTTTGTTGCTGAATTTTCCCTCTCTGACTCCCGTCTATCTCGTTGCACAGTCAAGAGATCCCCAGCGCTTTGAATTGGAAAGGTTTTTCCCAAAATAGGAAATATTTTTCCTATTTTAGGAAAAAATTTACACAGTATGCCATGTAAAAGATTGGCTAAATGTGCCGTATATAGGGATAGAGAAAATAATTACCCATTTATAAGGCTGTAAACCCCTGAGATTGTTAATAGCATAAAAATTATTCTAATGTGGTTGGAAATCTGGCACAAATGATGCTATTCCATCGAGGTAAGAAGTGACGTTCTGAGCCATGAGCCTTGAAATCTATTTTGGGTCGTTTACGATGCATAAAAGGAGGCAGGCGATGTTCAAAGTCAATATCAGCAGAATGGCGGACCACACCTTTATCCTCGACCTCGAAGGACCACTGACCGCTACAACCTCGGTTGCTTTTCAGAAGATTCTTCTGCCGATTATGAGCAAAAGGCCCAAGGCGGTCTCCGTCAATCTCTCCAATGTGAAATCGATAGACGAGGCAGGGATCGCCATGGTGATGAACGGCCTGCTGGGCGCTCCGAATCACGGGACCTACTTTTATGTGGTTGGCCTTCCGAAAAAGGTGAAGGATTATTACCAGGTCTGCACGCGAGTCATGGGCCATCCCTTCAGTTCACGGACTACTCATTAACGAGATGAGGGCAAATATTTCGCCTCTCCTCTGTTTTGATTTCCCCCGCCCCGGATTGACTGGGCGGGGGAAAAATAACTTGTCTTCCAAATACAATTAGGATAGTATACTTTCATTCTAAGACACATTCCCTAAATGACCCGTATACGGCGGCAACGGCTTGCTATGATGGATGGGGGGCAATACATTCAGGATGGTTTGCGAATGGTGCCGGACGATCTTTATTTCGGCAGGGAGAAGGAACTCCACACCATCCTCAAAATGTTGCGCGACCTTCCCCGGGTGCCGGTGCAAAGTTTTGCCCTTCTCGGGCCGGGCCGCGTCGGTACGAGCGAATTCCTCAAGCGGATCTTTCGCGACCTCTTTGACTCCCATGGCGACGTCATTCCCTTCTACTACCGTTTTGAAAGGGTCTTCCATGATCCCCTCCATTTCGTCCGGGATTATCTGGCCTGCCTGATCCGGCAGTATATCGCTTTTCAGCGTAACGATCCTTCGCTCCTCTCCTCCGGTTATCATTCTTTTGCATCCGCCCGCAGACTGGCCTATGAGCAGTCTGACAAGGCTCTTGACCGGGTCCTGAGGGATCTCGACGATGCCCTGGAGGCGGAGGACCGGGAAGAGTGCATCAAGGGTGCCCTTTATGCGCCGGCTTTTCTTTCTGAGGGTGCCGACAAATTTGCCTGCATGATGGTGGATCATTTTCACCTCGTCCTCCAAGTGACCTGGCTGGAGTGTCCGTCGCTGACGGAGCTTTATCCATCGGTGATGGAGTCCCGCCGCGCGCCGCACCTCTTCACCGGTCTGTCCGGTCTCCTGCAGCGCGATTTTCTCGAGATGGAGTCGACGGCCGGTCTGATCCGGCAGATTGAGATGGATGTGCTGGATGAGGAAAGCTCGCTGACGACCTTTCTGAATCTGGCGGAGACCTATCAGGTTGAGACCGATACCGAGGCGGTTCGAAACGAACTGGCCCGTTTCCACGGGGTTCCCTATTATATGGTTTGCTTGATTCGAAATGCCCGCCAGAAAGGCATCTCCCTGACTTCTGCGGAAGCGATCGGGGATCTCTACTTCCGGGAGATTTCCGGGGGAGAGATCGCCTCTTATTTTGAAGCCCTTCTCAACCGCTCTTTCGGCGACCCCTTTGCCAAGCGGGATGCCGTGCGAATCATGAATCTTCCTCCCCTTGCCGGGGGCAGTGTGCTTCGGATCGAAGAGGTGGCCAAACGGGTTTCCCTCGATTTGCAGCGGGTCCGGGAAATTACGGAGGTCCTGATCCAGGGAGGGCTGCTGGAAGGAAATTACGGGATGGTTCATACCACAGCCGATCCGGTCCTGGCCGATTTCATGAAGGCCGCGCAGCGATCCTGGCTGACACGGACCGACGGGGAATCGATTCGAAGGGAGATCCTGAAAGAAACGCCCGATGTGCCGATCTTGACGGAACTGCAGGGGAGTGAGGAGCCGGGGGATCGCAAGAAAAAGGGGGAGAAGATCTCCTTCGGACTGGTCCTGCCGATGGTTTCTGAGACGGAGCTGGTGGCGGCCCGTGCTCTGGAGCAGGTGGCGGAGCGGGTTGATTTTCCCGATGAAGACATCGGCAAGATCCGGATGGCCCTGATCGAGGCCTGTATCAATTCCTTCGAGCACAGTGGCAGCTCCGATGGAAAGATTTATATTACCTTTACCCTGGACCGGGAGAAATTGACAATCGTTGTGGAAGACAAGGGGCGTTCCTTTGATCCGAAGCGGGTCCCGGCGCCGCAACAGCCTTCGACCCGGCAGGCGCCTTCCCATAGAGGGTGGGGGATCGAGCTGATCAAGAACCTCATGGATCAAGTCGAATTTGATGATGTGTCGGTGGGGACTCGACTGCGGATGATCAAGTACCTGCCCCGGGACACCGGGCTGAAGGCGGAAGCGGGATAGGAAAAATTATAATTTAAAAATCAAAGATATAAAATAAAACAAAAACAGCAAACCACTCCTTGTGCTTGGGAGGTGGGAAGAAGATAAAGGAAGGAGACGGATATGAGAGGTGTGGAGGTTGCAGTCAAGTTCCGGAACAACTGTGCGATCTTTTACCCCCATGGTTATATCAATAACCTTGGCGGCGAGAAGATTGAACAACGTTGCGCCGATGTCCTGCAGGACGGGTATCGGAAGTTTGTTGTCAATTTTGAGAATTCACCCATCATTAACAGTATCGGGATTTCCTTCCTGATCGGTATGATCGACCGGATCAACAAGTCGGCAGGCTCGGTCTGTTTTTCCAATCTGACAGGGAACAATTCGGAAGTCTTCGACTTCATGGGATTAACTAAATTTGCTCCCATTTTTCCCAGCGAAGAAGAAGCGCTCCGTTACGCCCAGGAGCATCAGGAAGGATGAAGCCGGAGATGATTTCACCGCAGCCTGAAACGAATATGCGGAAGATGCTCTATGCCTTCAGTTCCCTCAACGATCTCGGGCAGGTGATCACTTCCAACGGTTCCTTCGATGAAGTTACGCGTTCCGGTCTTTATCTGATTATGGGGACTCTCTCGGTCGCCCTGGGAGCGATCTTCCACTATACCAAGGAAGAGGGGATGCGCATTCTGGCTGCCAAAGGGGTGGATGAGCCGACCTTTCCCCTTCTTCCGTTGCCGGAGAAAGAGGTACAGTCCCTGCTGGATGCGCCCCATGTAGTCGTTCTCGATACACCGCCGGAAGGGCTTCACTGCCTTCTGACCCATCATGGTGAAATCTTCCGGGCTCTGAACACGACTTTGCTGGTTCCCCTCCGTGTTGGTGAGGAACTGGTCGGGATGCTGACCTTGGGCGAACGATTCGGCGGCGGTGAGTACAGCGAGGAGGACCGGCAGGTCCTGGCCATGATGGCCCAGCAGCTTTCCGTCACGCTCCATAACCATCGTCTCTTTTCTCTGCTGCAACAAAAAGCGGAAGAGAACCGGGTCCTCTATGAGAATCTCCGGAAGATTTACCACGATACCATCCGGGCCTTTGCCGCCGCCATCGATGCCAAGGACGAATATACTCGGGGACATTCGGCCCGAGTGGCGGCCTATGCCGTTGCCATCGGTGAGGAACTGGGACTGCCGGCGGAGGTGATCGAAGGACTGCGCCTGGCCGGCTTGCTCCACGATATCGGGAAGATCACCGTGGACAGCTCGATCATCCGGAAAACAACGTGTCTCAGTGCGGAAGAGATGGTGGAGATGCACCGGCATCCGGCGGTTGGCTATGAAATCCTCTCCAAGATCCAGTTCCCCTGGGGTGACCTTTCGTCCCTGGCGCGCCATCACCATGAAAAGATCGACGGCAAGGGGTACCCCGATGGTTTGAGTGGAGAAGACATCGATCTCGAAGTCCGGATTATCACGCTGGCTGATGCCTTCGATGCCATGACGACGGACCGTCCCTATCGGAAACAGATCGGTCTTGCCGAGTCATTGCAGGAAGTCAAACGCTGTATGGGCTCGCAGTTCGATGCCGATGTCGCCTCGGTCCTTTTCCGGGTTCTGGAAAAGGAATTGAGCGGCAGCGTTGTCCCTCCCCGGATTCTGCCTCACTTGACCATGGAGTACGATGCCGCTCAGGTCTGTCGCGTGATCCAGGCTTTCTATCAGTGATGTTCCGTGGACATAAACCGGAGAGATCTCTGTTGATGTGCGGTAAGGGCATCGATTTCTTCAGCGTTCGGTTTCGAGTTGAATAACCTTCTTTCTGAGGATAGATGATGAAAAGAAGTCTGCTATCCCACTCTGCGGGATGGAGCGGATCTTTTTTCAGTGATCGGCGGGAGATCCTCCTGTGGTGTCTCTTTGCAGGAGTCTTTTTTCTCCTTTCCGTTGGACTGATCCGTCTTTTTCTGGGGCAGTGGGCGCCGGCAGCGTCTTCCATGCTCACCTTCGGTGCCGTGGCACTCCTCTTTGCTCTGCGGGCATCCTTTGTGCGGCCGCCGAAGCGGGAGAGTGTGGGAATGCGCCGGGCGGACCGGCTCTCTCTGCTCGGGACCCTCACCGCGGGATTGGCACACGAGATCCGGAACCCTCTCGTTTCGATCAAGACCTATTTCCAGCTTCTTCCGGAACGGTACGATGACCACGATTTCCGGGACCGCTTTCAGAAGGTAGCTTCCAAGGAGGTGGACCGGATCTCCCGTCTCGTGGAGGAACTCCTTGAGTTTGCACGCCCCTCGAACCCGAAGTTTCGTTCCATCAATGTCCATGCACTGCTGGACGAGGTCCTGACCCTGGTCGATGCCACCGCGGGTGAACGGAAGATCGAAATCGAGCGGGACTACGGTGCAGACCTGCCGGAGGAGATCGTCTGCGACCCGGAACAGATCAAACAGGTGCTCCTCAATATTGCACAGAATGCCTTCGATGCCGTTAACGGCGACGGCCGCGTTATCTTCCGGACCCGATCCTCCCGCTCCTCCGATGAAAAGGGCCTTTTCATCATCGAGATTGAAGATAACGGTGTGGGAATTCCCGAAGAACAGCAACGTCAGCTCTTTACCCCCTTTTTTACCACCAAGTCATCCGGTACGGGACTCGGCCTGGCCATCTCCCGTCAGATCGTCGAAGATCATCTCGGGACCATTACCCTGGAAAGCCACCCCAAGGCCGGGGCTACCTTTTGTCTCCATTTACCCCGCAACCCTCAACTTCATGAACGCAGAAGAGAGAGGGATACACCCGACAGCCCCGATCAAAAGGACCTGGTCCATTGAGCGAGAACGTCCTTGTCCTGAAGGACGTCGGTTTTTCTTACCGGCTTACCCACAAAT
>CAYQVN010000041.1:0-10944 GCA_964420895.1 uncultured Nitrospirota bacterium
CCCTTGTACCCCTCCTTCCTTTCGATCAACTCCAGGTGGCTCCCCAGTGCTCCGTCCTCCCGGAACCGCTTTGCCTGGGCGGCGGTGATCCGCCCTAGTCCGAGAAGTGATTCGACCCGGCCGGGATCGACCTGCCAACGCTCCCCTACGGTAAAGGCCTGCTTCAGGTAGGAAAAGGAGCTGAAGGGAGCCATTGATTCGATCCCTTCCCTTTGGAGCTGTCTTCCGATTTCGTCGAAGTTGAAACCGGCCGCCAGGTGGTGCAATCCGGCGCTGAGGACTGAGTCGCCATGGAGGGCGCACCAGAGCCCCACCGTCCCCAGAGACTCCCTTTCGGCAAGTTCCGTGGCGGCAAAGTCGATCTCCAACTCCTCCGGCGTCAAATCGACATCGAGGAAGAGGACCAGTCCCGCTTCCGGCTGTTCCATCACTTGAGCCCCCCAACCGGCCTCCGCCCCGGCGTAGAAACGTTCACGCCTTGAAAAGCCGAGACGGGAAAAGAGGGCGACGAGTTTTGTGAAATTCTTCCGGGAGCTGCGGAAGGTGTGATGGTCGGGATTGGCCCACCCCAGGCCGAGGCGGTCCTGGCGCATCTTCTGGAGCCGGCCGGCATGATTTCTCATCATCCAGTAGTCCCGTTCTGCATGGCAGACGATCTGCGCCGCCATGGTTGGTCCGACCTGAGCGGTCAGCGAATCGGCCCGCTCGAAGGCCTCGCCGAAGGCATCCTCTTCATCAATCCCCGCCCGGGGGCGAGCGGCCCACGCCTCGTGCCCTTCGATGCAGTTCTGCAGGAAATCGGCATCCCGACGGGCCGGTTCAAAGCGGAGGGATTCCCTCCGCTCCACCATCAGGAGGGCGGGACCCGGCCCGGGAGAGAGGTTACACCGCCGGTAGGGGCCGAAAGGACTTCCGTCGATTCGAGCTGAGAGTCCGTTGGCCTGGAGAAAGTCGGTGATGGATTCGACACGCAGGGCGAGCCCGGTCTTCGGCGGATTCCCGTCGGTAAGAAGGACGGCGGGGAGGCGGGCGCCGGGATGGAGATGGACGGGAAGGTTGTCCCCTTCTTCCCGCCGGAACCCCGTCTGTGCCAGGGCCTCTTTTGTCTGGGCCGTCTCCGCAAGGAGGAGATGATCGACGATCTCAAGGAGGGGGATGCCGCACTCCCTGGTGATCCGCTCTTCCCATTTCGTGAGAAAAGGGATCTGTTCCCTGAATCTTTCGATCCACTCCAGGAGGAACCGCTCTGCTTCGGGCTGGCGTTCCCATCGGAAGTTTTCTCCCTGATCATTGCCGTCAACCATCGTTTCTGCCTCCATCCTGCAGGAGGTCTCCGTCGAGATGTTCGGTGATGGGGGCCTCTCCGAACATGACACCTGGATTGAAGAAGTCCTCGGGATCGAAGAGCGTCTTGATCTCTTTCATCAAGGTGTAAAGTTCCGTCCCCCACTCCCGCTCCAGGTAGGGCGCCCGGAGACGCCCCATGCCGTGCTCCGCCGTGATCGTGCCGCCGTATGCAAAGACGATCTCGTAGATGCCCCGGGCGACTTCTTCGATCTGTTCGGGGAGGCGAGGGGTGGTAATATCAAAGAGAGGGCGAAGATGGAGATTTCCTCTTCCTGCATGGCCGTAGAGGAAAAACTCCATCCCCTGCTTCGCGAAGAATCGTTCCACGTCGGTGAGGAAACCGGCGAGATCTTCCGGGGGAACCCCCACGTCGTTGACCACGGAGAGGGCCCGGCGGGACGGACCGAACTGGATGAGCGCGGGGTAAAGTCCCTTACGGAAGGCCCAGGTTTTCTCGATCCCCTCATCGGTGCCGACCGATACCGGTTCCCCGGCAAGTGGCAGGGCCGCCGCTTCCTTCTTCACCCTCTCAAAAGTCTCCTCACCCAGCTCCCCTTCGAACTCCACGAAGAGGAGGTTTGAATCCGGGAGGGACGGCAGGGCTCCCGGGTCCCTGCTCTTTGCCAGAACGAAACTTTTTTCGTCTACCAGTTCGATGGCGGCTACCCCGTCCCGGATCAGGGAGGGTACGGCTTCACCGGCTGCCGGGAGGGTAGGGAAGGGGAGGATGATGACCCGGCGGACCGGGTCGAAGGGGACCCCCCGGAGGTTGGCTGAGACGAGAATCCCCAGGGTCCCCACACTTCCGGCGAAGAGCCCCGTCACGATCTTTCCGGGGGAGAGATCGTCAAGTAGGGGAAAGAGGTTGTAGCCACTGGCGGTCTTCATCCCTCTCCGGGCAATGAGGCGTTGTGCTGCTTTTCCGTTCTCCCGGAGGCGCCTGCCGACCCGGTGGAGCCCCTCCACGATCCGGCCGGGGAGGGTCGATTCGTCGGCTGTATCGACCCATTCCCCACGGTTGGTGAGAAAGACCACCGATTCGAGGAACCGGTCAATGGAGCCGTGGCGGAGGGCGTGGGGGCCGCTCGCCCTCGTTGCAATATTTCCGCCGATCCGGCTGATGGCACCGCTCGTGGGGTCGGCGGGGAGATAGTACCCTCGTTCCCGGAGAAAGTGCTGGAGCCTGTCGTGACGGAGCCCGGCGCCGGTCGTCACCCGGCAGGAATCCCCTTGCCGGGAGAAGGCACTTGTCGATCCAAGCGGACCCCCTCCCTCAAAGGCGAGGATAATCCCTTCTCCCAGGGCGCTCCCTGCTGTGCCCGAACCCCCGCCCCGGGGGGTGATGGCGAGCCCCTCTTGCCGGGCGATGGCAACGACGGCCTCCAGATCCTCCATTCCTGCAGGGAGGACTACCACCCGGGGGACGATCCGGTAGATGCTCCGATCGCCGGCATACTTCGCAAGGGAGGCATCATCGTAGAGGACCTTTCCCTCGATCTCCTTTTCGATCCTCGTTGCCAGGAGGTTGGATGCCGTCTTCACCGTCATGATCCGACTCCCCCTCTTTCCCGCTCCCGCGCCAGGACCCGGCGAATAGCCTCGATCCCCCGGCGAACCTCATCGGCAGTGATGACGAGGTGGGGCCGGAAACGGATGCTCCTTTCGCCGCAGCCGAGGATCAGTACCTTTTCTTCGTAGAGGGCCTCTAAAAAGCGGTCCCGCATCGATTCGTCGCGCAGGTCGAAGGCGCACATGAGACCGAGGCCCCGGGGGTTGCTGATAAGATCGGGAAATTCCTCGGCGATTTTCGTGATCTCCTTCAGGAGGAGTTCTCCCTGGGTCCGGGCATTATGAAGGAGGTCTTCCTCGTCAATGATCCGGAGGATGTGGGTGAAGCGGATCATGTCGATGAGGTTTCCACCGAAGGTCGAGTTGATCCGGCTCGGTTCGGTGAAGACGTTCCGCTCCACCTCGTCGAGCCGGGTTGAGGCAAGGATGCCGCAGACCTGACTCTTCTTGCCGAAACTCAGGATGTCGGGCCGGACCCCGAAATGTTCGTGGGCCCAGAACCGTCCCGTCAGCCCGACACCGGTCTGGACCTCGTCCAGGATAAAGAGGATCTCATGATCGTCGCAGATTTTCCGGAGGGCCTGAAGGAATTCGGCGCGGAAGTGGTTGTCGCCCCCCTCGCCTTGGATCGGTTCGATGATGAGCCCGGCGATCTCCTCCCTCTCCTCAGCGATGACCCGGCGGATCTGTGCCAGTGCCTCCTCCTCGAGGGCCATAACGCGGGCGAGGTTTCCCTCCTTCAGGGGGAAGGTGATCTTCGGGTTGATGATTCGGGGCCAGTGGAAACGGGGGAAGTAGGCCGTCTTCCGGGGGTCGTGGGTGTTGGTCAGGGAGAGGGTGTAGCCCGTCCGGCCGTGGAAGGCCTGGCGAAAATGGATGATCTTCGTCCCCCGTTCTTCCAGTGTCCCCCGGGTGAAGTTCTTCTGCACCTTCCAGTCGAAGGCTGCTTTCAGGGCGTTCTCCACGGCCAGGCCGCCGCCGGAGATGAAGAAGGCGTGGGGGAGGTAAGGAGGGATCCCGATCCGGGAGAAGGTTTCTACGAAGCGCGCCATCTCTTCGGTGTAAGTGTCGGAGTTGACCGGCTTCTGTACGGACAGCCGGCCAAACTCCTCCCGGGCGGCGAGGAGTTTCGGGTGGTTGTATCCTACGGCCATGGAGGCGAACATGGAGAAGAAATCGAGGTATTCGTCGCCGTTTCTCTTATCGACAAACCAGGAGCCGTGGGACCGCTCCGGATCGAAGATCATATCGAAACCTTCCGTCAGGATATGCCGTGCCAGTTTCTTCTTGACCTCTGTTGCTTCCATTTGAAGATCCTCACTCCTCGATGTCGAAACGGATCCCCTGTGCGAGGGGTAGATCCTTGCCGTAGTTGATCGTCACCGTCTGCCTTCGCATGTAGCTCTTCCAGGCGTCCGAGCCGGACTCCCGTCCCCCGCCCGTCTCCTTCTCGCCGCCGAAGGCTCCGCCGATCTCGGCGCCGGAGGTGCCCACGTTGACGTTGGCGATGCCGCAATCGGACCCGGTATCCGAGAGGAAGGTCTCCGCCTCCCCGAGGTTCTGCGTGAAGATCGACGAAGAGAGTCCCTGGGGGACGGCGTTCTGGATTGCAATGGACTCCCTCAGTTCGCCTTTGTAACGGATCAGGTAGAGGATCGGGACGAAGGTCTCCTCGGCGACGATGGGAAGGTCGGCAGCCGCCTCGACGATGGCCGGCCGGACGTAACAGCCCGATTCGTACCCTCTGCCGGAGAGGACCTCGCCGCCGAAGAGGAGCCGCCCCTCTTCGGACTCGATCCGTTTAAGGGCCTCTGTGAAGAGGGTGACCGCCTTTTTGTCGATGAGGGGACCAACGTGATTGTTTTCATCGAGGGGGTTCCCGATCCTGAGACATCCATAGGCCTTGAGGAGAGTCTCTTTGACTTTGTCATAGATCGCATCGTGGACGATGAGGCGCCTTGTCGTAGTGCACCGTTGCCCCGCTGTCCCAACGGCGCCGAAGACGACGGCTGGCACGGCGAGTTTCAGGTTGGCCTCGGGAGTGAGGATAACGGCGTTGTTTCCTCCCAGCTCCAAGATCGTTTTTCCGAGCCGCTTGGCGACCGTCTCCGCGACGTGTCGTCCCGTCGGGATCGAGCCGGTGAAAGAGACCAGGAGGATCCGCCGGTCCTTCAGAATTGATTCGCCAAGGCGATCACCGCTTCCGATGGCGAGGTTAAAGATCCCTTCAGGAAGATTGTTCTCTTTCAGGACGGCTCCGATCAGCTTCTGGACGGCGATGGCCGTGAGAGGGGTCTGGGAAGAGGGTTTCCAGAGGGTGACGTCGCCGCAGACGGCAGCGATCATGGCGTTCCAGGCCCAGACGGCCAGGGGAAAGTTGAAGGCCGTGATGATCCCCACGATCCCCAGGGGATGATACTGGTCGTAGAGGCGGTGGCGGGGCCGCTCCGAGGCGATGGTGAAACCGTAGAGCATGCGGGACTGTCCCAGGGCGAAGTCGCAGATATCGATTGCCTCCTGGACTTCTCCCCACCCCTCCTGGAGAGATTTGCCCATCTCGTAGGCGATGAGCCTTCCCAGGGGTTCCTTCCACTCTCGAAGTTTCACGCCGATCTGCCGGACGATCTCCCCCCGTTGCGGCGGAGGTACCGTCCGCCAGTTCCGGAACCCCTCTTCGGACTGTTGCACCAGGGCCTCGTAGTCTTCCGGAGAGGTAGTCAAAACCTCTGCGATCTTCCTTCCATCCACAGGAGAGGAGACTGCAAAGGGTGTGCCGACGCTTTCCTGGAGCCATTTCCTTCCAGTGGAGCAGCCGGCGTTTTGATCGTCGATTTCCAATTCCCGGAGAAAGTCCATAGTTTTCCTCCATCACACTTAACTACAATTAAGCCATCTGATGGAGACTTCGTCAAGACGGCGCAGGGAGAGGAGACATGATTTGTTCTTGAAAATCGGATGGTTGGAGGAGATCCGGGGAGAGTTCAGATCAGGATTTCCACCTGATGAGCGGCATCTGTGGTGTTGTCAACTTCAGGCTTGCAGATAAAGAGTCGTTCCGGCGCAATCCCCTTCCGGGTGACGAGGAAATCCTTGATGGCCGAGGCCCGGTTTCGTGCCAGTGTCAAAAGGTCGGAATCGTTGTTGTCGACAGGGGGTTCTTTTGTCGTGCTCCCATCCTCTGTTGTACGATCCGTTGGAGTGGCTTTGCCGCAGAGTTTGAGCCGGATCTCGGGGCGCTCCTCCATCAGCGTTGCCACCCGGTCGAGGTACGGATTGGCGCCGGGATCAAGTTCCGCCGATCCCGGGGGAAAGGAGACCGGATCGAGGCGGACAGCGGTCACTGTCTTTCCCGCCAGTTGGGCAACGGTCAGGATTGCCCCGTAGGGTTGGAGGGTGTATTTCAGGAAACTTACAGCCGAGGTTTTGAGCGCTTTCCCCAGGGCCTGGTTGATGACGTCGCTGAGATCGAACTTCGGATCGTCCATGGCTCCGCTGACGGGCAAGGTGAGGCGGATATTCTTCTCCTTGTCCCGTAACATGGCGAGGGCGGCATCGAGGGGCATCGTCAACTGGGCGGCGAGTTTTTCCATTTTCTTTTCGTTCTTCGGGGAGACCTCCAGGTTGTTCAGGGTCAGCTTTCCTTCCCCGTTGATCTTACCTCTGGCGGTTTCTATTTTAAAATCGCCGTCCAGTTGGCCGCTGACGAGGTTATAGCCGAGATTTTCTCCCGTGTAGGAGGAGAGGGGGGGAAGATCAAGCCCCTTGACCTTTCCCTCCAGATCGAGGGTGGTTTTTCCGACAAAGGGATAGAGGTTCCCCCGGAGTTGCAAAGTGGTGTATTTTCCTACCTTCCCCTGAAGGGAGAGAGGACTCGGCTGATCGTTCTTTTCGCTCTCCATGTTGGAGAGGTCAAACTCCTCGATGTGGAGCACGACATGATAAGGGGGAGAGACGGCATCGTCATGGAAGGTGATACTGCTCTTCGTGATCTCGATCTTATCGATCCCGATAATATTTTCCGTTGCTTCTTCGTCGAGCGGTCTCGCCTCTGCGGTGGGGAAGGTCTCTTCAATCTCCCGGAACTTCCCTTTTATGTTACGGTGCAGGACCGTATCGAGGCCCTGCAACTCCGCCGAGGACATGCGAAAAATCCGGGGTACAGCATAGTGGGCCGAGCGGACCGTTATCTTTTCGACCCGCGTCAGAGGACGACTCCCCTCCTTGCTTCCGATCTCTACGCCTTCGCCCTGGATCTCATCGATGGCCGTATTCTCTCTCCCTGCGATTTCGATTCCCTCAAGGAGAAGGTTTCGGGCTGCCAGGAGAGAGATCTCCCGGCGGTGGTCCACCACTCGCAGTCCTTCTGCCGCCGCCTTACCTTGAATGGTAAAGGGGGGAGATGCAGACGGTTCTGCCTTAAAATCAAGATCAAAGGTCAGTTGTCCTTCCGTCTCCCACTCGTCAGGGAGGAAGGGAGCCAGCGCCGTCAGGTTGAACTTCTTGAGGGCCACCTTTCCGGCATAGTTTGGCCGGGTCGAGAAGGGGGAGAGGATGGCACTCAGCTTCATCGGGCTGTCGTTAAGGTGTCCCTTCAATTTCAGATGGGCCACTTTTGCCGGGTCGCCGCTGGAGAGTTCCGTGAGGTCCCCCTCGTCGATTAGAAGGACGGCCTTCGCCTGCGGTGTCTGAAGGTGGAGACGGATACCGGAAAGATGAAGCCGGTTCAGGGTGAAGGTCCAGGGGGCCCCTTCCGTCTTTTCCTCTACCGTCTTTTCCGGGGAAGCTGGAATTCCTCCCACAACGATCCGGCCATCCTCCTTCTCTTCCAGGAGGAGCTCTGAATCCTTCAGGGTCAGTTCACGGCAGCGGATCTCCTTGTGGAAAAGGGGTCGCCAGTCGAAGGTCAGATCCCCCTTCGGAAGGAAGAGCGGTCTTTTGCCTTCCTTTTTGATGGTCAGTCCATGAAGGAGCAGGCGGCCCGTAAAGGGGTTGAAATCAACATCGTCGAGGGTGACCTCTTTCGCTCCAGCCGATGACAGTGTCCGTATAGCGCCGTAACGGATCCCATAAGGAAGCAGCAGGAGGAGCAGGGTGGCTGCGGCCGTAAGGACGATGGCGAGGATCAACAGTTTGCGGGAGAACCCCTTGCTGGGTTGCTTGGATGATGACATGGTCTCTATTGTTACCATCGACGATGAAGGGTGTCAAACATCAACAGGGTTTGAAGGCGAAAAAGATCAGGGAAGGACGAAGACGGCCCGCTGGATGAGGAGGGCATCGGGGAGGGTGAGCAGTCCGTCTCCCCCCGCCGGATAGAGATCGCCCCGGGCGACCTGGCCTGGTGAAAGGGTGGTGAGGCCCAGGACATGGCGGAGGGCCAGAAGGGCATCGGCGATGTCCGTCGCTCCGTCACCGTTGATGTCTCCGGTAGTCACCGGGATTGAGGTCGGATCGAGGGGGTCGGAGTGTAGCAGGACTTCGATCCCGTCGGAGTAGGCATCACCGTCGCTGTTCGGGTTGAGTGCGTCCAGGTCTCCACCGCCCGGGAAGGGGAGATAGGTGTGGCAGTCTCCGTCGTAACAGGCCTCATCGTAATCACTGACTCCGTCGTGATCGGTGTCGGACAGGTTCGGGTCGGTGCCGAAATAGTTTTCGAAGGCATCCGTCAGGCCGTCTCCGTCGGTGTCGAGCGGGTTGCACTGGTTCGTGCCGCTGCAGGTGACCACGAGGGCGTAGTCGGCGTCAAGGACCGGTGTTTCAACATGTCCGTCTTCAACGATCCGGTCGGCCATGACCTCAACGGTCCAGTCTCCGCTTTCGGCATTCGCGATGAAGATATTCTCCACGTTGTCGATATGATCGGCCGTTCCGCCGGGAGTGGACCAGTTGCTGCTGCGGAGTCCGTTGTTGCCCCAGTAGGTCGTCCCTGAGGGGCTGACGAGCCGCAGGGTCAGGTCATTGACGAGAACGACTGAGGCGCTGGGGAGGCCCGGCGGATCGGCGTATGTGAGGGTGGCCCGGAGATCGGGCAGCGCCCCCTGGTCGTCTGTGACGGAAAGGGTGAAGGTCTTCGTTTCCAGATCGTTGAGGAGGAAATATTCATCGATCAGAATCGGAAGCCTCCATCCAGAGTTCTTTGCGTTGTCGTAGAGGGCCTGCAGGTCGGCCATGCCCCACCCCTGGTGCGTCCGGGTCAGGTCCTCCGTGGGGGTGCTGAAGGGGTAGGCGGCGGCAGAGTTGAGCATCAGTGCCTTGGCCGTCGTCATGTGGGGCCGGGCGTCGAAGACATCTCGCCCGAGGCCGGGACCTCCGTCGAAAACCCCGTCGGCCCACATCTGAAATAGGAGGCCGAAGTGGCCCGCCGTAATCGGCGTTGCCCCGCTGGTTTGGGAGAAATTCCCGTGTGAAGAATCGTCGGCGTCGGTGGTCGTCCAGATGCTGTCGTAGAAATGGACCAGGTCCGGTTTGATCCGCCCGTCCGTGGGGGAGCCGATGCTGGCACCGAAGGACCAGTTGTCGTCACTCTTGTTGAGGGTGTTAACATGGTAGACTCCGCCCACAGAAACGACATTCTTCGCCCAGGCCTCGGGCCGGGCCATCTGAAAGCCGTAGTTCCCCATGGAATGGAGGGTCAGAAGGTCGTTGTCGAAGAGGATCTGGTCGAGGTCGGCCGAGATGGCGGTGTAGTCAAAGGTGGCACCGGTCCCCCAGCTGTTGGTCTGGAAGACGGCCCGGTAGGGGCCGGCGGAGTCGACCAGTTCCGCGGTATGGGTTGCCTGGTCGGTAATTTCAAAGATGCTGGCGAAGATCCCCTGCCCGTCGGGGAGCATTCCCCGGGCCGTAGGATCGGTGGCGCCGTCACCGAAAACGACGCCATAGGCGGAGGTGCCGTGTCCAGTGATGCTGTTGTTGTTCCCATGGAAGAGGGGCGGAAGGCCCTGGAAGTCGAGATGAGTCTCTCGAAGGCCCGAATCGAAGACCTCACCCCGGACGCCGGCACCCGTATATCCCTCCACCACCTCGATGGCATTTGCACCGCCGATTTCCCGAGCCAGGTCCATGTCGAATTCCGGTGGGGACCAAGACTCAATATGAAGAACGTCCGTAAGATCGATCACCTGCCGGAGCTGTTCGTCGGTCAAGGTGGCGTCGATGCGGAAACTTCGGGGTCCGGATCGGACGACCTTTCCGCCGAGGTCCCTGATCGCCTGCGTGACCCTGCTGCGGGTGGCGTCATCCCGACTGGTCATGAGGAGTACATAGCGGGAAGGGGAGGCGGGCAGTGCCTGAGGTGTTAAAAGTCTTGTCTCCAGGTCTGCATTGATCTTGTAGGCTGAATGATAGGGGCCGGTCCACCGGACGAAGGGGAGGGCCGACACCTTTGCTGCAACGGCCGGATCCATGACGACGATCCAGGCCTGGTCAGGGACGAAACGGACGATCTTCCCTCCCAATGCTTCGATCCTTTGCTTGTAGGGTTCTAAAGGTGTCGTTTTGCACTGGACGAGATAGGCCCTGTTTCCCTGTACTCCCGGAAGGGGGGACAGCGTTTGCCGGGTTGTCCTGAAGGTCAGGGGGCGAGGGGAGGCCAGGGGGTCGAACTCACCCCTGCGAAGCCGGATGAAAGGTTGCTGCCGCTGCGACGGAGAAAAAGTCTTTCCGTTCCGGAGGATCCGGTAAAATGTTTCTGCTTTCTTCGCTCTCCCGGGTGCGGTTTTTTTGAAAAACTCGATCTCCAGGGGAGATCCCGGAATCGTGATGACTTTCCCTCCATCAGGCTCCTGGGGGGGCGTGCCTGCAGCGAATGAGGAGGGTTGTGCCATGCAAAGGAGGATGAATGCCGTCAACAGCGACATACAGAAGGGGGAGAATGTCGATTTCGGCAATATTCCTGAATGTCTCATCATATACCTTCAAAGGAGAAGATCTACGCCCCACTGTGCGGTTATTACTATAATAACATGAAATAGTAACATTATTCGTTGCATTTTTGTAACTACTGTTAGGAGGTATTTGTTATTCTTCGAT
>CAYQVN010000042.1:0-10895 GCA_964420895.1 uncultured Nitrospirota bacterium
GGGGACAAGATCATCGACCTTGATGAGGCCAGTGAGGGTGACTATGAAGAGTGATGAGACCTTTTCTCTTGACATCACTGCGGCAAAACGTTTAATTTATTAAATGTATCCAACTTGTTTGATTAACCTTTTCCGGAGTCCTTCATGGAATTAACACGGGCTGCAGATTACGCTTTACGGGGCGTTCTTTATCTTTCTATGCAACCCGAAGGTTCTCTTGCCGTCATCAGTGAAATTGCAGAACAGATGGATATCCCCGAGGGGTTTCTGGCCCGGATCTTTCAGATCCTTGCCAAGACGGGGATCATTCGCTCCCACCGGGGCAAAAAGGGGGGATTCTCCCTGGCCCTTCCCGCAGAAGAGATCGACATGCGAAAAGTGATCGAGGCCATGGAAGGACCGATCCACCTCAACCGTTGCCTCAACGGGTTCGGGGACTGCGGACGGGAAAGTCTCTGCCCCCTCCATGACGTCTGGTCTAAAATCCAGAACCAGGTGATTACAACTCTCGGTGAAACGAACTTTGCCGACCTCGCCCAACAGATGAAAACCAAGGTGCAGGAATCCCCCCCCGCAAATTAATGTATCTCCTGTTGACAACACCATGGGGATATGAGAAAGATGTCGAGATAGATCCGAACTCTTGGCCTGAAAGTTCATCATGCAGATCATTCGCGACCTTGCCCAACTGAGACGCCAGTTTCCCTATCCCGTGGTCACCCTCGGCAACTATGACGGGGTCCATCTGGGGCACCAGCAGATCTTTCAAAAGGTGATGGACAGGGCACGGGAGATGTCCGGCACATCGGTGATCTTCACCTTCGAACCGCACCCCCTCAAGGTCCTCTCCCCTTCCACGGCGCCTCCTCTGTTAAACACCTTTCGGCGGAAGATGGAACTCTTCGAGGCTTATGGCATTGAGGTCGTCATCTGCGCCGAATTCACCCGTGAATTTGCTGCGACTCCACCGGAGGACTTCATCGGGAACATTCTCGTCGACCAGGTGGGCGTAAAAGAGATCCTTGTGGGATACGATTACGCCTTCGGCCGCGGCAAACAGGGAACCACCGACGCCATGGCAGAGATGGGGAAACAGTACGGTTTTCAGGTCAATGTCATCCCCGCTTTTACCCTCCACGAGGAAGTGGTCAGCACAACCCGTCTTCGGGAACTGGTGCGTCAGGGGGAAATTCGAAAGGTCTGTGCTCTCCTGGGACGCTGCTACGCCAGTGAGGGGATGGTCGTCGCCGGCGATCACCGGGGCAAGACCCTCGGTTTTCCCACGGCCAACCTTCATTCCCATAACGAAATCTTTCCAAAGCAGGGAGTCTATGCCGTACAGGTCGAATATGAAGATCGCCTCTTCGACGGCGTGGCCAACATCGGAACCCACCCCACCTTCGGGGAAGGGAAAGTCACCATAGAGGTCCATATCTTCGATTTTCATGAAGAGATCTACGGACAATTCGTCCGGGTCCTCTACCGGGAACGCCTCCGGGATGAAAAGACCTTTGACAGCAAGGAGAGTCTGGTCCGCCAGATCCAACAAGACATCAAGGAGACGCAAAGGATCCTTCAGGCATGAGGGGAGAAATAAACGTCCAATGATCAAATCACGTAAAATCCTCTGGTTCGGACTCGTCCTCAGTCTCGCGCTGGTCATCCTTCTTTTGCAACGCACCGATTTTCAAAAGCTCGCCTTTGCCTTCCGCCGGGCCAACTACCTCTACTGTCTTCCCATGATCGCCATCGCCATTCTGGGGGTACTGGTTCGTGCCTACCGCTGGCGCCATATCATGGCGCCGCTGCACCGGGCGTCACTGCGGAATCTCTTCTCGGCCACCATGATCGGTTTCATGGCAATCGACATCCTCCCCGCCCGCCTCGGCGAAGTGGCCCGGGCCGTTCTGATCGGCAGAAAGGAACCGGTCTCCAAAAGCGGCGCACTGGCGACCATCGTCGTGGAACGGCTCTTTGATATCTTCACCCTCCTCCTGTTGCTGGTGTGGGTTCTCTTTTCCATGTCCCATTCCACCCTGCCCCTCGATGCGGTTTATATCAACACCCTCAAAGGGGCGGGAACAATGATGTTGGCGCTCTTCGTCGGGGCACTGTCCTTTCTCGTCTTTCTTCGCTTCAAAACCACCGCCACCCTGAACTTCGTCCGGCTCTGCCTGCGCCCCCTTCCGTCCTCAGTCCGGACGCGGATCCTGACATTTCTGGAGTCTTTTGTCGCCGGGCTGACCACCATCCGGATGGGGAAAGACCTCCTCTGGATCATCCTCTATTCCGCCCTCCTCTGGAGCCTCTACGGACTGGGAAATATTTTCATGCTCAAGGCATTCGGCATCGAGACCCCGGGATTCGTCCCCTTCTATCTGCTCGTAGTGCAGGCCTTTGCCGTCGGGATTCCTTCGTCACCCGGGTTTGTCGGCACTTATCATGCCGCCGTCGTGGCCGGCCTGGCCCCCTTTTATGCCGACGAATCGGTCCGGCTCAGCTTTGCCATCCTCTCTCACTTTCTGATCTTCGTCCCCGTGATCCTCTACGGCCTCGCCCTCCTCTGGAAAGAACACCTCACCTTCCATACCCTGGAAGGTGGAGAAGAGACGGAGCCGGAAGGAGGAAAAGAGGAGTCACAACAATGATGGGGCGGCTTTTTGTCTTCTTTCTCTGGGGGCTGTTTGTCTATCTTTTATGGAAGGTTCTCTTCCCGGGCACCGGGCATTCTCACAGTGACAGCGCACCGGACGGGAAGATGGAGGTCATGGTCCACGATCCGAACTGCAATACCTTTATTCCCCGTCCCGAAGCCCTGGCCAAAAAGATCGGTGGAAAAACAGTCTACTTCTGCAGCCGGAAATGTATGAAAGAGTTTCGTGCCCGTGCCCGCAAGGGGACCCCGCCGGCTTAGTGGCCCTATTCGTAAATACGGTGGCATTTGAGTGCCGCAGGGCGGTCTCCTCTGCGTTCCGCTCCCTGCACCGTACCACAGGGGGTACGCCTCAGTCGCGCGCCTTGACGAGACCGCCCTGCGGCCCTCTCGGTGCGTCACAGTATTTACGAACAGGACCACTTAGCGGACCTGATTGTCGATGATTGTCCGGCGAAGGCGGTCGAGAAAATCGTTGCGGTCCGGATCGGAAGTGCCATGGACATAGACAGGTTCCCCGATGACCACATGGATGCTCCCCGGATGGAGACGGAAGGTCTTTTTCGGCATCACCTCGAAACTGCCGGAGATACTGACGGGAACGATCGGTGCCTCCGAGGCCTCGGCCAGGTAGTAGCAGCCCTTCTTGAAGGTATGGACCTTGCCGTCAGGGGAACGGGTCCCCTCGGGGAAGATGAGGACCGACTGTCCCCGGCGAATCTTGTCGGCAGCGGCAACCAGGCTGCTACGGGCCCGCTCCCGGTTGGAGCGATCGATCATGATATTGCCGTAGCGTCGCATGGCAAAGCTGAAGACCGGAATGCGGTAGAGCTCCTTCTTCGCAATCCAACCGAGATGAAGGGGGAGGTAGGCCATGAGGACAAAGATATCAAAATAGCCCTGGTGGTTGGAAGCAACGATCATCGAGGAATCTGCAGGGAGGTTCTCTCTCCCCCGGACATTCACCCGCACCCCGGAGGCGGCAATAATCGTCCGGGCCCAGATTTTTGCGAAGAGATGGAGGCTCTTCCCGCCGGGATCGAGAAAAGAGAAGAAGACGATCAGACTGCCGCAAAGGATCGTCATCAAAATCCCGACGATCCAGACCCAGATTGTTCGAATCATAATTTCTCCAAATGAGAGAAGTATAATGACCTTCGATGAAGATTTCAAGCCCTATCCATAGGAAATCATTGACTTTAGAAGGATTACTGCGATAGAGTGAATTTGAGGCTTGGCAACAGCTCCCTTAATCAACACCGGAAAAGGAGTGATCGAGAACCATGAAAATCAAGGTCCTGTTCCTGGGAACAGGAACATCGTCGGGTGTTCCCGCAATCCTCTGCTCCTGCCCGGTCTGCCAGTCCGAGAACCCGAAGAATAAACGGCTTCGTTCCTCCATCCTGGTAACAGTTGGAGAAAAGAATATTCTCGTCGACACAGCGACAGACCTGCGGGAGCAGGCCCTGCGTTATAATATCCGGAAGGTTGATGCCATTCTTTTCACACACTCCCATGCCGACCATGTCCACGGCATCGACGAGATACGCATATACAGTTTTCACAGTGGTGCGCCCATCTCCTGCTACGGAAACGAAGAGACCATCGGAACCATTCACCGGCAATTCTCCTACATCTTCGTGCCGGAAGAAGAACGGGAAAGTTTTATCCCACGCATCAAGACCCATATCGTCAACGGCGCCTTTGAGCTCTTCGGACAGGAGATCATCCCGATCCCGATCCTGCACGGCAGCCAAACCATTCTGGGGTATCGGCTGGGACCCTTCGCTTATCTGAGTGACTGCAACGGGATCCCCGAGGAGAGTGTCAAGCTTCTGGAGGGGTTGGACCTTCTCATCCTCGATGCCTTGCGCCATCGTCCACACCCGACACACTTTTCACTGGAGCAATCGATCGAAACAGCCCGGCGAATCAATCCCAGGCAGACACTTTTCACCCACATGGCACACCAGCTCGAACACGAAGAGTCCAATCGGAACCTCCCCGACAACATGGCGCTGGCCTTTGATGGACAGGTCGTGGAATTTCATACGGCGCCGCAACCGAACGCTCCTGCGTGATGAGAAAAAAACCCTTCCGGAAAACGCCTTCCATCCCGAAAGAAAAAACCCTGGAGGTCATCCGCTCGTCTATTGAGAAGCGGAAGAAGGAATGGCAGGGGAAAGAACGTGGGGACGGCTTTATCATCATCCAGATCGACGGACTCCCTCATCCGATCCTGATGGAGGCCTTATCCGAAGGCTACATGCCCTTTGCGCAGGGGCTCTTGGCATCGGGGGATTTTAATGTCAGCCGCTATCGATGCGGGATTCCCGGCAATACGCCTGCCTCACAGAGTGGAATCATGTACGGCGAAAACTTCGGGATCCCGGCCTTCCGCTGGCTCGACAAACAAAACGACAGCCTGGTAAGCTTCAAGAACCCCCTCTCCGCACAGATCGTGGAACAGCGCATCTCCCAAGGAAAACGGGGCATCCTGGAGGGCGGGAGCAGTTACATCAATCTCCTCTCGGGAGGCGCCAAACGCTCCATTCTGACCCTGAGCACCTTTCTGACCCAGGATATGCAAAAACGCCTCTCCGGGCTGGCCATCTTCTTTCTCTTTTTCTTTAACATCATCCCCGTTCTGCGCACACTCCTCTCTTCCCTGCTGGAGTTGCTTCGGGAACTCTATGAGTACCTGGAGATCCGGCTGAAGGGCGGCGTACAGAAGAGTGAAGGATTCTTTCCCCTGGTCCGGATCTTCTCGAATGTACTTTTTTTTGAAGTGGCCACCGTGGGCGCCCTGATTGACATCAATCAGGGGCGGCCCTCCATCTGGCTGACCTACAACGGATACGACGAGGCTGCACACCAGCGGGGTCCTGAAACCAAATATGCCCTCAAAACCCTTCGCGTCATCGACCGGGGGATCAAGAAAGTCGTCCGCCAGGCACGGAAAAAAAGTCGGGGGATGCACTACGATATATACATCCTCTCCGACCATGGACAACACCCTTCCACCCCCTTCCGCTACGAGTTCGGGGAAAGCCTGGAGAATTTCATCTACTCCAAGGTCAAGGAAGGGCGGGTGACCCAGTACGATTCCGGCGGGGATGTCAAAGACTACCTGATGCTCGCCTTGAGTTCCACCCTCCACAATTTTGCCGACCAGAACCTCTTTTTCATGCGGAGAGTCTTCAAGCGATTTGCGAATTACATCGAGCGTAATACCATTCCGGAAGAGACGCGGAAGATCACCGGAAACATTTCCATCGTCAATTCCAGTCCCATGTCCAATGTCTATTTCCATATCGACCGGGGACGACTCGACCTGGAAGCAATCGAGCGGGTTTATCCCGGCCTCGTGGGCGCCCTCGTCCGCCACAAGGGAATCGGCCTGATTGTCGCCCGGTCGAAAGGCGATCCATTACTCCTCTCCCGATCAGGCCGGGTCTTCTACCATAACGGGGAAAAGCAGATTGACGGTGACGACCCACTGGCTGGGCTCGAGGATGCGGAATTGATCGAAGCGGAGATCCTCGAACAGTTTTCCATGCCGAACGCCGGGGACCTTGTCCTCTATGGCGCATACAAGGAGGGACGGGTCATCAATTTCGAAGAACAGATGGGGGGCCACGGGGGGATCGGCGGAATGCAGAACGTCCCCTTCATCCTCTACCCCAGCCGGATCCAGTACACCTTTCACTCCATCCAGAATTCCCGGGAACTCTATCCGGTCTTTTCAAAATATCTGGGAGACCATTCTTCCCTCTCCGCTTCCGCGCCTCCCGGGAAGAATGCCCCGGAGGAACAGGCCGACACAAGGTGAGGGACGCCATTAGAGACAGGCAGGGCTGTCTTTCGTTACAGGGCGAATGGATTTTATTGCCAAGATTCCTGCTCCTGTGATATTTTAAAATAGATATGTTGGATAGAGGAGCCGGGGCAAAAACGAGATATTCCGGCTCAAAACAATGAACACTTCCGGGAATGCCCTTCGATGTTAGAAGAAATTAAACTGCAGGGGAACCTCTCCGAAATCTCCGTTGCCCAGATTTTTCACGCCCTCTCCATTTCCAAAACCACGGGGATCTTCCAATGGTCCGCAGGCAGCATTGAAAAGAAGGTTTACATCCACCAGGGACGGATCGTCTTCGCCGTCTCCAACCGGACCAGCGAACGTCTCGGGGAAGTCCTCTTCCGGCAGGGACGGATCCGTGCCGCCGATTTCATTCATGCCTCGAATCAAATCACGGAAAAGAAACGGCTCGGACAGATCCTGATCGAAATGGGGGTGCTGAGCAAAGAAGAGATCAAAACAGGAGTCATCGTGCAGGTGCGGGAGATCATCGATTATCTCTTCAACGAATCCCAGGGGGAGTACACCTTCCTGGAACAGGAGAAACTGCCGAAAGAGGTGATCACTCTCGACATCAACACACCGGAACTGATCATCAGCGGGGTGCGACGGATTACCGACTGGCAATTGATCCTGCAGACCCTGACCGGCATTGACGCCATTTTCGAACTTTCGGCCAATGCGGAGCAGAAACGGATCGCCGTCCCGCTCTCGAAAGATGAGGAACATGTTCTTCAACTTGTTGATGGAGAACGAAGCATCGCGGATATCTGTACCACCGTGGAGGGGAACGAATTCGAAACCTGCCGAACCCTCATGGCCTTCCTCTGTGCCAACCTGATCCGGAAGATCTCCGACGCCGAGATCGCCGTGGTGGAGGAAAAGAAATCAAGCCGCTTCTTCGAAAAAACCGTCCACTGTTACAACCGCCTCTTCTCCTACACCTACCGCTACCTCGGAGAGAAGGTAGGAAAACTGGGAGACAAGAACCTCTCCCACTATCTGGAGGAGATCAAAGGAGATTATCAGACCCTCTTCAAAGGGATCTTCCTGATGCCCGATGGGACCCTTGCGGCAGAGGTTCTGAAGGAAAACTTTGAACAGCTCGAAGAGAACGGCAGGGATGAAAAACTCCTCGCCGGGCTGAAGGCTTTACTGGCGGCGGAACTCGCGGCCACGCGAGAGTCCCTCGGCGCCACGGAAGAGGCCTTCGTCATTTCACGGCTCAAAGAGATCATGGAAAGCATGAAAAAAGAACACGCCTAACCGCCTCCCCGATTACCGCTTCCCGGCTCGAATCAAGACCTCTGAGATTTCCAGCACCCTCTCCATATTTTCTTCAACTTTTCGGATCAGGCCGGCAGGATCGGAAAACCCTTTCAGGAGAAAAGGGATGGGGCAGTCAAGTGCTTCCTGCACCTCCTCCGAGAAACCGGTGAGACAGAGCATCCCCCGGAGGTCATTGAAAAAACGTTTCACCCCGAAGAGGGCATCGTACAACACGGCATGGGCCGGATCTTTCTGCTTCAGGATCCGCTGCGTCCGGGTGTCGGAAGTCTCAAAAATCTCAAAGCGGGCCTTCACCAGACAGATCAGGAGGGATATATCGAAGAGCCCCCCCTTTCCCTGTTTGAGGTCGATTCCCGTCGCCACATCGTCGGCATACCGGTGCCGTTCCTGAAGTTCCCGGACGAGGGAACGGATCAGTCTCTCCTTGTCCCGAAAGACCCGCCCGACAATCATCTCCGATTCAAAGCGGCGATGCAGCGCCGGATCACCGAAAATCCGCCGCGCACCCAGCAATTCCGTTCGTTCAATATAATCCTCGGGATCTCTCCGGTCGAGATAGGCCGCAAGCTCCATGAAGGGAATGACAAAACTTCCGATCTTTTCGGCAATCCGATGATGCGGAAAATTACCGACACAGGTCAGCTCCCGGTGAACACGATGGACCATCCCCATCAGGGAAGCCGGAACCACGCGGGATGCATCACAAAGGACGAACATATCATAGTCGTTATCGAGGGCCCTCCCCTGGGCATTCCCCCCCGTGGCATAGATCCCGAAACCGGGTCGCCCCCCCAGGGCAAAATGGATACCGGCCTCCCGGCAGGCGCAGACCACCAGTTGCCGTACGTACCGGTCCATGTAAGCAGCCCGTGCAAACCGCTTTGTCTCAATGGCATGCAAGGTAAAGATCAGGGTTTCCAGATCGTGATAGTCCTGCAGGGTCTCGTAAACCTCTGCGGAAATGGGCACTCCGGCGAGGGGAGGCACAGCCTTCTCCGAGAGCCTGCGAAGCAAGGCGGAGTCGGGCACCCTTGCTTCCGGAAGCACACCTCGCCGTACGAGACGATCAATTTTCCGGGCGATCAGACGACTTCGGAAATGGAAGAAAAACGCGAGGGAAGACGACTTCCGGATCAGCGGCGCCCGTAGTTCGGGACCAAGAAGTTTCACCTGCCGGAGAAGATCGATCACCGCCGCCGGAGAGAGCGTCTGCAGGAAGTCCCGGCAAAGCTCTTCCTCTTCAAACAGGTATCGGAGGATCGTCTCACGTTGTTGCGGAGCACGTTCCAGGGTCTCCCGGAAGACCGACATCAGGGCGATCTCAAGCCGTTGCCGCCTGGAGCGCCCGGGACTTTTCAGCAAACAGAGGAGAAATCGGATCAGGGTATCGCCTTCCCGGGCGAGGGTACGGGCATACCGTTCCAGGGTTCGGTACATCGTCGTCGTGTCGAGAAGGAGAAGATCACGAATAAATCGTTCCCGCCCCGTATCCTCCTCCTGAAGAAAGCCGATAAATTCCCCCCAGGGGATCTCCCGATGAAAACGTGCCATGATTTCCATATAATCGGTGGCCAGATTGACCCGCCCCTCTTCCAAGTCCTGCAACGACCCGAGATGTTCAAGGCTGCGAAAGACCTGGATAAACTCGACATACTTTTTGAACTCCTCCTTGAAGACGCCGGAGATTGCCTTGATTTGCTGAGAATACCGGAAATAGTCCCGGAGCAGGTCCGTCGACGGACGTCTCTTGCCTTTGCCGCCGTACCCCATGGAACGGGCCACCCGATCCAACGCGGCCCGGCAATAATCGTCGGTATAAAACAGCCCTTCCTCCTGAACGAAAATCAGGTGCAGAAGAAAACGGAGCAGCTCCAGAAAAGCCAGGGCCTCCTCCAGGGCTGCGTATTCCTCCTGCATCCGGGGATCCATCTTCTGCAGGGTTTTAAAGACCTTCCAGAAATGTCCACCCACAATTCCGAGGTTCGCCCGTCGTGCGGCAATCAGGATCTTACCCAGACGCAAGCCGTCCACCTTGGGAACGATCTCACCTGAACGACTCCGATGTGCAACGAGGGAACGGATCTCCTCCACTACGCCCCGCATGAATCCTTCGTAATACCGGTTGTCTCTGCCGACACGATAGGTATAGCGGCGCACCACCCGTTCCTGAAACTCCTCGAAGAGGGAGATACTCCCTGCAATCGGCACGGCCCCGAAGAGTTGGGTAATGATAACGAGATTTTTCCGCTCCACATCCATCAATTCTTCATAAACATCGATACAGGCGGAGAACCACTTTGAACCGGAGTGTTCGGAAAGATAGAAATGCATTTGTGTCGCCCGGCGGACCATCTCACGATTGAGCCGCCCGATGACAAGGTTCAAGGCGGTCAGGTCGCCGCCGGGCCGATGGATGATGCCTACATCGATATCGTCCTGATCACGCCGTGCACCCACATGGCAGATGACGAACTCCGGAAGGTTTTTTTCTTTTTCCGACAGGATCTCCAGAAAACACTGGATCAGGGAGGAATAGAGAATCGAAAATTTTGCCTCGGCCCGGAGCAGCACCTCTTTGTATGCGGCCGTACGGTTCGTCACCCGGGGGCACTGCTCCTCCATCAGGTCGAGACAGTTCAGATTCAGAAAGATCAGGTGAAGGGAGTAATAGCAGCCCAAAAGATCGAGGGCCTCCTCACTGTTCCGGGCGAGGTGACGGATCAGTTCCATCTCCTCGAGAGTGAAAGGAGAAACTTCCCCGAAAGTCATCAGGGAAAGACAGTCGGCCTCGTCCAGCCGTTGGAGAAGATCGGGAAGGAACCTTGAAATGATGTGAAGATTTTTGCGGTAGTGGTTTCCAAGGAGCGAGGCCTGATCGATCCGCTCCGTGATGAAGGACTCTAACCTGCGGCGTTCTCCTTGCGCCATGATCCCCTCTGCAGGGCAGAAAGCGTACTGTTGACCGGTCGAGAACTTAGTGGCCCTATTCGTAAATACGGTGGCATTTGAGGGTCGCAGTATTTATGAACAGGACCACTTAGAAAAGGGTGGGAGGTTTTTCTTCCCCTTTTTCTTCCGGCACCTCTTCCT
>CAYQVN010000043.1:0-10738 GCA_964420895.1 uncultured Nitrospirota bacterium
CGAGGTCCACGCCCTCTCGGAGAATGCCGACGAACCCCTGGTCAAGGTCAACTGTTCGGCTCTGTCGGAGAACCTCTTGGAGAGTGAACTCTTCGGCCATGTCAGAGGGGCCTTCACCGACGCCATAGAGGACAAAATCGGCCGTTTCCAGCGGGCCGACGGCGGAACGATCCTCCTCGATGAGATCGGTGACCTCTCCGAAAGGATGCAGCTCAGGCTGTTGCGGGTCCTCCAGGAGATGGAATTTGAGCGGGTCGGCGAGTCGACACCGATCCACGTCGATGTGCGCGTCATCGCAGCGACACATCGGGATCTGGCGGAAAAGGTCCGGACAGGCACCTTCCGTGAAGACCTCTACTATCGCCTCCGGGTCGTCGAAATCCACCTGCCGCCGCTCCGGAAACGGCTGGACGACCTCCCCCTTCTCGTCGATCATTTTCTCCGGAAATTCAACGGCAAATTCCGTAAATCGATCCGGGGAGTGACAGACCCCGTGATGGAACTCTTTATGAACTACCAATGGCCGGGGAATATCCGGGAGCTGGAACATACCCTGGAACATGGCGCCATCCTCTGCCGCGGGGATCTTCTCACCCGGGAACATCTCCCTCCCTATTTTCAGGAGTTGTCGGAAGGTTCGGTGAAACTGTCACCTGATGAGACACCCCGACGGATCCGTAAGGCCCTGGAAAAAACCGCTGGAAACAAGGCCAGGGCCGCACGCATCCTCGGGATCAGCCGAAGGACCCTCTACCGCAAGATCGATGAATACGGAATTGAGACCCCCGGCGATATTGGTTAAGTGTGCCATGACACACTTATGCGTGACACAACTATGTGTCACAACACGACCATTTTTCCTCTCATTCCCGGCTCTAAGAGCACACCATTTCTCAAAATAACTGATATCATTGAACTTTTCCCACAAGACCCCACCCCTTCGTAATTGGCACATTTCTTGTAGAGTTATAATTCAACGACCCCTTCAACACAGACGGATAGCGGAGTGAACGGTGTTACCGGATTCATATACCCGAAGGCAGAGGAATAGATGCCCCCTGATCCCGTTGTCACTCCCCTCCTGTTACGCCTCCAGCCTGAACAGCCTCAATACGGAAGAGGCCATCCGATTCTGCGTCGGAGAATACAGGCAATGCAGGATCTATCGGGAATATCAGGAAGAAGGGGATCGACATTCACCCCGAAGACAGCCATCATAGAAAGGGAGGGAGTTGATGAAAAAACATATCCTTGTGGCCGATGATGACTCGGCGATCCGTTATATTTCCTCCTATGCACTGCAGGAGGCCGGTTACAAGGTCAGCCTGGCTCATGACGGCGAGCAGGCCCTCTCTTTTCTGCACAGCCGGGAATTCGCTATCGACCTTCTCCTGACGGACCTCCAGATGCCGAGGCTATCGGGATGGGAACTGATCGATGCCGTGCAGAAGGAAAATTGCACCTTCCCCATCCTTGTTGTCTCCAGCAATCAGGATGAATGGATCCGGGAGAAACTCCTTGCAAAGGGTTGCGCCGATTTCATGGAAAAGCCGATCCGTTTAAATAGACTGGTACAACAGATTACAGATCTATTAGAAAAAAAATCGCAGCAAAAAGGCTCTTCTCTTTCATTGGAAATGAAAAACAACTCCAACCTTTTCTAAAAAGTAAATTATATCAACAGGTTAAAAGCCATTTTCCCCAGGACACTCCAATTTGTGCATCCCCTCTTCGGAGGCAATTTTTTTTCATTCCATCTTGACTTTCAAAAAATAGACTATATAATACTAACATGACTAATTTGGTCCAATTTATAGCCTTTGCATATGTGCCATTTTTCATCCGGAAAGGAGTCGTGAGATGACCTGCCCCAAGTGTTCTTCGACGATGTACAAAACGAGCATGAATTACGAGACAAACGGGGTCGACAACTTCTCGATCCTGAGTGAGACCTACTTTTACAAATGCCCGATCTGTGGCCACCATCATTTCATGAATGCTACGAGTCCGAAGAAAAAATTTGTTTTCGGCCAGAAGATCAAAGGGGTCCCTGTGGCGGGCGAATAAGAAGCGCACCTTATTCGAAAGAGGAGGGTTCGGTCTTGTAGAGGCACTGTTCCCGTATGCGGGGACATTCCATGTCGCAAGGCTCGATATGGATCATCACGTCGGAGTTTTTGATCTTCTCCTCTATCTTTTTCTCCAGTTCCTCCGTAATACCGTGGGCCTCGGTAAGGCTGATATCCTTGCAGATCACCAGATGAAGATCAATCATCTTTTTTGATCCCGACCTTCGCGTCCGCATCCGGTGATAGCCGATAATCTCCTCGCAGTGATCGAGGATGAGCCCTTTGATCTTCTCCTCCAGTTCCCGTGGAATGGTCTGATCCATCAAGGCGGAAAGGGCATTGCGGAAGAGTTTCAGTGCCGCATAGAGAACCCAGCATCCAATCAGAATTGCCGCCATGCGATCGAAGAAGATTCGTCCACTCCACCGCGAAAGGAGGAGGGCCAGCACGACACCGGTATTGGTGAAGGTATCGACCGTAAAATGAAGGGCATCCGCATCGAGAAGGGGCGAATCCGTAGCCCGTGCGATCCGGGCCAAACGTCTTCCCACAAGATAGCTGATCGCAGCCGAGAGGATCATCACCATGATTCCCGCGTCAAAAGCGGGAACGGCCTCCACAAAGAGGGAGCGGCGAATCCCCTCTCCCACCAGAAAGAGCCCGGCCAGACCGATGATCCCCGCCTGAAAGAGAGAAGCGATATTCTCGATCTTCCCGTGACCGTAGGGATGTTCCCGGTCGGCCGGTTTAATCGACTCCTTCATAGAGAAAAAATTGATCCCCGAGGCAATGAGGTCCATCAGAGAATCAACCCCTGCCGAGATCATCCCGAGGGAATGGAGAAAAAAACCGGTCGTTAATTTCAGAACGGCAAGAAAGAGGGCGGCCCCAACGGAAAAACGTGCTGCTCCGATCTTTCTCGCATTATCAGTCTGCCCCATCGCCTCTCCTTGTGGCCCGGGAAAAGCCTGATCGGCCCTCCAATGCCAGCAACCGTTTCTTCAAACCGATTCCCCCACGAAAGCCACCGAGGGAACCATCCTTGGCAATCACCCGATGACAGGGGATCAACAAAGGGACGGGATTGGCGGCACAGGCGCCACCGACCGCCCGGGAGGCCCCGGGATTACCCGTCCTCACCGCCACCCACTGATAACTCCTCACCTCGCCGAAGGGAATCGTCTGCAAGACCCCCAACACCCGCTGCCGAAAGGGAGGCAGGCCCGTCAGATCGACAGCGAGGGCCATCTCACGAGAATGCCCCTCAAGATACTGCTCCAATTCCCGGATGACGGGGGCCAGTCTTTCGGGATCTTCGCGAAGGCTCCCCGGAAAGCGCGTCAGAAGCTCTCTTTGGGCATGTTTCACCTCCGCCGGCTGCAACACAATCGACGTGACCCCAGAGTCGCTCATACTGACCCAGACCGGACCGAGGGAAGACACGAATTCGCCGGAGTAGAGATCCCCTTTTCCCATATTGCTCTCCAAAAAAAACGGTAGATCCCGCCGAAATGTAAATTACCATGCAACGTAAGGCCGCGCAAATCTTTCTTTCTCCTTGCCCCTTCCCTTGATCTTTTTCCCTTCCCTGTCTATACTCTGAGTGGCCCTCTTCGCAAATAGGGTCGCATTTGAGTGCCGCAGGGCGGCCTCCTCTCGGTGCGTCACAGTATTTACGAACAGGACCACTTAACCAAGGAGGTTCATCTTTATCAAGAATATTTCCGGCAATACCATCGGTCTCAAACCGAACCAGATCGGGAAGATTGAAAAAATCTACCGGCGAAAGATTCCGACGGACAAGGTCGTTACCCGGGAACTGGGCCGCTACCTGACGGAACTCTCTTTTGAAATCGGAAGACAGATCGGATTTCTTGCCGACCGGAAGGGGATCATCCGGTTTGTCGTCGTGGGGGATCGGAAAGGGCTTTTCCTTCCCGACCTCTCCCGGTATCGGACCTCATCGACCCGTCTTTGCGGGCTCCGCCTGATTCACACCCACTTCAAAGAGGAACCCTTAAGCCAGGACGACCTGACCGATCTCGCCCTCCTGCGGCTCGACCTGATCGCCGCCGTCTCCGTTGGAGAAGGAGGCCTCACCGGCCCGACCTTCCTGGCTCATATCATGCCCCACAACGGTGATCAGGCCCCCTGGAAGATCTTGCCGCCTCAGCCTGTAGAAAGGATTGACATCGATTTTCTCCCCTGGATTCTCGAACTGGAGGAAGAAATCGCCCGTTCCCTTCCGGGGGGAGGTTTTTTAAGACGGAACGACCGGGCACTCCTCATCGGCGTCACCACACGGAACCGGGCAGAGACGGAAGAGGCCCTCATCGAACTGGAGGAGCTGGCCCGAACCGCCGGGATTGAGGTACTCGACAAGATTGTCCAGCGAAGGTCCCGCATCCATCCCCGCTTCGTGATGGGAGAGGGCAAGCTCAAGGAACTGGTCATCATGGCCCTGCAACGCGGCGCCGACCTGATCGTCTTCAATCAGAATCTGACGGCTGGCCAGGCCCACTCCATTGCCCGTTTGACGGAGATGCGTGTCATCGATCGTACCCAGCTGATCCTCGATATCTTTGCCCAGCATGCCATGAGTCGGGAAGGCAAGGTTCAGGTAGAACTGGCGCAGCTCAGATACCTGCTGCCCCGTCTCGGGGAAAAGGACTCCGGCCTCTCCCGGCTGACCGGCGGGATCGGTGGGAGAGGCCCGGGAGAGACGAAGCTTGAGATCAGCCGGCGGCGGACCCGGGAGAGGATCCATCGCCTGGAAAAAACGCTGAAACAGATGAACCTGGGGAGGAGACAACGCCGGGCCCGACGGACCCGGCAGGAGGTCCCCATCATCTCCATCGTCGGTTACACCAATGCGGGCAAATCGACCCTCTTAAACGCCCTCACCCGAAGTACGGTGCTCGTGGAAAACAAGCTCTTCGCCACCCTGGACACCTCCACCCGCCGCCTCCGCTTTCCCAGAGAACGGGAGGTGATCATCACCGATACGGTGGGCTTCATCCGGGACCTGCCGGAAGATCTCTTCGGCGCCTTTCGGGCAACCCTCGATGAACTCCACGATGCTAACCTCTTGCTCCACGTTGTCGATCTCTCCAGCCCTGCCTTTGAAGACCACATGGAAGCGGTAGAGAAGATCCTCTCCGAACTTGATCTCCTCTCCCTTCCTTCCCTGCTGATCTTCAACAAGATCGACCAGGTCCCAAAAGAGCAGGTACGCCACCTGTCGGAAAGGTTCCAGGCCATCCCCATCTCGGCAACGCATCAAAAAGGACTTCGGCGAATCACCCGGACAATCGAAGAAATCCTCTGGAAACGGGAGAAGGAAGGAAATGCCACGCAGAAGACCCGGTCCCCCCGATTAAAGGCGGTCTGATCGTCTAACCGGTGATTGTGTCACGAAGATTCCCTGTACAAAATTGCACTTTGCCCTGTTCTTTTTTGCACAACCCCTAAGCCCTTGTCACAAAGCGATTTATCGCGGAAGAAATGGAATCCACGGAATGGAATGGATAAAAAAGGACAAACCAGGGGAAGGCCTCTTCTTTAAAACAACAGAAAAACCGTATGAATTCAATATGTTATGCGAATCGACCTTTTCGGCACAATGTTTGCAGTACCACTAGTTACAAAGCACCTTAATTAAGTATCCTTGCAACAGGTCACTTAATTAAGTCTGTCCTCCTTTCTTGAACTGACCGGCTCTTGGGCCGGTCAGTTTTTTTGTGCTTTCCACCCTGACAAAGGTTGCTTTCACTCAGGACTTTGTCTATAATCCCAACGACTTTCGTAAATTTCCGGAGAGATGCATGGCAAAACCGGTTACACTTCTGCTTGCAATCCACAATCATCAGCCTGTCGGAAATTTTTCCCATGTCCTGGAAACATCCTTCCAGAAGGCCTACCTCCCTTTCACCAAGGCTCTTACGGAACACCCCCATATCCGGGTGACCCTTCACTATTCCGGATTTCTCCTGGAATGGCTGAAAGAAAACCATCCGGAATTTATCGACCGTCTCTGCAGACTGGTGGAAGAAAAACAGGTCGAATTGATGTCCGGAGGGTTCTATGAACCGATCCTGACCACCCTCTATGAATCGGACAAACTGGGACAAATCGAAAAACTGACCTCCTTCCTTCGGGACACCTTTCGGGCGGACCCGAAAGGAATGTGGCTGGCGGAACGGGTCTGGGAACCCCATCTGGCGGAATCCCTCCACAACGCCGGCGCCGAATACATCGTCATTGACGATCACCATTTCATCATGGCCGGTCTCCGGGGAGAGGCCCTGCACGGTTATTACCTCACGGAAGAAAAGGGAAAGATCCTGAATGTTTTTCCCGGCAGTGAGCGCTTACGTTACCTGATCCCTTTTCGTCCGGTGGAGGAGACGCTGGCCTTCCTGAAGGAGATGCGGAATACCTCGGAGGCCCCTCTGGCGATCATGGGCGATGATGGAGAAAAGTTCGGTGTCTGGCCCGGGACCTACCGATCCGTCTATGAAGAAGGCTGGCTGTCCAATTTTTTCGAGGCCCTGGAAGAAAACAGGGACTGGATTGAACTGAAACTTTTCACCGAGGTTCTCCATAGCCACGCACCGCGGGGACGGATTTATCTTCCCACCTCTTCCTATATGGAGATGGCCGAATGGTCGCTGCTGCAGAATGCCTCGGAAGAGTTCCGGCACTTAAAAGAGAGACTCACCGAAGCCGGATTGGAAGAGGAAGCCCGCCCCTTTCTGGCAGGAGGCTTCTGGCGGAACTTCTTCTCCAAATATCCCGAGAGCAATCGGATGCACAAAAAGATGCTCTTCGTCAGCGAGAAGATCCACCACCTCCCCGATGGAAAGGAAAAAGCAGACGCCCTCAATGAACTGTGGCAGGGGCAATGCAACGATGCCTACTGGCATGGTGTCTTCGGCGGGCTCTACCTTCCCCATCTGCGTACCGGGATCTACCGTCACCTGATCCGGGCCGAGGCAATCGCCGACAATCTTTTGCATGACGGCCGAACGGCCTGGCTGGACGCCTTTCATACCGATCTTGACAAAAACGGCGCCGAAGAGATGATTCTCAATTCTGAAAGCTATACGATGATCTTCGCCCCCCATCAGGGAGGCACACTCATCGGCCTCGACTTTAAACCCCGTTCCTTCAACCTGCAGGATACCTTTACCCGGGTCCCGGAATTTTATCACAAGGCAATCGGGGCGGCTTCCACTGCCCCGCAGGAGGAGGGTGTACAGACCATCCATCACCAGGTGATGGCCAAGGAGGAGGGTCTGGCTGACCAGATTGTCTATGACCCCTACCCGCGGCACTCCCTGATTGATCATTTCTTCTCAGACAACGAGTCTCTGGAGGCATTTCGCCGAGGAGAATACGGGGAGGAGGGAGACTTCATCACCGGTCCCTATACCACCTCCCTGGCAACCTCCGAAAGGGAAACCCTTCTCACCCTGACCCGGGAAGGAACGGTCTGTCCCGCGAAGGATGCCGGCACACCCCGAACGGTTCTGGTAAAGAAAACCATCCGCGCAATCGCCGGAGAACCCTCGGTGACGGTGGACTACAATATCCGGAACGGTGGGGCGGAGGTTCTTTCCAACCGTTTCGGCGTCGAATTCAACATTACCCTGCTGGCCGGAAATGCTCCAGACCGTTATTACCGGATCAACGGGGAGAAACCGGCGGCACCTCATCTTGCCGGCACCGGGGAAACAGGAGTGGTCGACAACATCGCCCTGACCGATGAATGGAGCGGGATAGAATGGCGACTCACAGCCGATCAACCAGGCGACCTCTGGCGCTTCCCCATTGAAACCGTCTCCCAATCGGAAGGAGGTTTTGAGAAAATCTATCAGGGCTCCTGCCTTCTTTTACACTGGGGAATCGATCTGGCACCGGGGGAAGAACGCAACTTTCAGCTCACGATGGAGCTGACCGCTCTTTCAAAAGAGAAGGAGGGGGCCTCCGAGAATCAAATTGAAACCCTGAGGGAGTCTCCATGAAACGAACCCTGTTTGTCCTGATCATCGTTGGACTCTTTTGCCTGCCCCACTTGTCGTTTCCCGGTGCACTCCATGCCGAAGGGGACGAAGCGGAGCATGTCGACCTCCCCGACGCTATCCCCACCTATGTCCAGAAACGGATCACCCAGAGAAGGTGGAAGGAGAAGGTGATCGATTTCCCGGTCTGTTCCGCAACGATCGGAGATCTCGATGGAGACGGGAAGAACGAACTGATCACAACCAATGGAAAAACCCTTCGTGTCGTGCAATGGGAATATGGGAGATTTCTGACCCCTGACAAAAAAGGGAAGGAGAAAAAGGGGTTTTTCTCCTTCTGGACCTGGAAACGTTCCGACCATAAAAACCCTTTGGATGCCGTCAATCAGAAAAACGGGAAGATCCGTTATCTCTCTCTGGACTCCGGCGACCTCAACGGGGACGGAAAAGACGAGATCCTCTACCGGGGGATCCGGGACCGACAGCTTGTCTCGATCATCCTCACCTTCCAGGCGGATCGCTTTCAGCAGGCCGCAGCTCCCCCCGATGTCTATCTTGCAATCTTCCGCAATCGGGAAGATCATCTTTTTCTGGCGGGGCAATCCTTCAAGCCGGGCCGGGACGAGGTGGATCGCTATCAATGGAAAGAGGGAGTCATCCGTCGAGCAGGTTCGCTGCCCCTTCCGGATCAGGTTTCCCTCTATGCCGCCGGGAGCCACTATTCACGAGACGCCGACAGTTCCGCCTATTTTGCCCTCTCCGGGGAAGGGGAACTGCAGTTTTATGCCTCCGACCAGAGGGAGATCACCGGGATCGGTGCCTTTCGTCTTCCCGATTTTCAAACCTTCAAGATCCGCGTCCAAGGTCCTGAAGGGAGGAAAGTGAAAAAGAAATTGCAGATCCCCAAACGGATGCTCTCCGGCGACTATGACGGAGACGGCCGGGATGAACTGCTCCTGATCCTGCAACGTCCGATTCTGGATGTACGACTTCTGAGAAACCTCTGGGTAAGAGAAACCGTGGCGGACCTGGTCCTGACCAATGGACAGGTACGGGAATACTGGGATACCCAACCGATCTTCGGGAAAATCATTGACCAGGCCGTAGGAGATATCGACAACAACGGAAAAAGGGAACTGGTCCTCTTTACCCGGGAGGGAATGTTTCCTTTCCGGCAAAAAACCCGTCTCTTAATCTATGAGCTGCCTTGAAGACATTTCCTGATCTTGTGGTATAATGGGAACATCCAACATCCACGAATAGGAGGTGTCATGAACGAAAAAGAGACCGCAAAACGGTTGCATCTCCTGGAAAAGGAGATCGGCGTGCTGGTGGACGACCTGGACGCCGGCAAGCTGGACCTTCGGAGCCGGATCGATGATCTGCGCATCGAAATGGAAACACTGAAAAGCTTCTTGGAGCAACAATATCCGGATTTTCCCGCCTCTTTCCGGAAGGCCAAAGAGCAGACCTGTCAGGAACAAAACCCGGAATGGATCTGACTTTCTCGTTCAGTATTCATTCTTTCCTGCAGGAAGCCGACGGAACGGAAGGGGAAGATTGAATCGTTTCTCCGATGGGTGAAGGGCCCTCTGCAGGCCGGAAGAATTTCTTTGCACAGACAGGGAACTTCGAATTGAAACTCCAAGGCAAGATACTCCTCCTCGCAGGAATCCTCTTCTTTTTTGCACCCCTGCTTTGCTCCGCCGATCTCTATCAGTGGCAGGACGAGCAGGGGGGATGGCACGTCAACGATCGGATGGAAAAAATCCCGGAACCCTACCGCACGACCGCCCGGCACATCGAAACCCGGGATCGGACATCTACGGAACCGGAAAAGAGTCCCCTCCATTCCCGCAGGGAAGCACCGAGGGAACATGAAGTATACTCCACTGAAAAGGGAAGCTCCTTCCCCATTTCTCCGGTGAACCGCTATGAGATCCCTTACAAACAGAGACAACAAAGTATCGAAGTGGACGTCCGGATCAACGACCACAGCCCTCGCACCATGATCCTGGATACGGGTGCAAGCTATACCACCTTGTCCCGCAAGACTGCAGAAGCATTGGGAATCTCTCTAAAAGGGGTCCTGCCCCGCACCTGGATCAGTACCGCCAACGGAACGATCACCGCCTATTTTGTCCGCCTTGCCTCGGTACAGATCGGTCAGGCCCGGGTGGAAAATCTCACAGCCATCATTCCCGTGCAAAGTCGTCTGGGAGTGCCGGGCCTGCTGGGACTCAATTTTCTCAACGAGTTCGACTGGTCGAACGACACCATGAACAATCGGCTGACCCTGAAAGAAATTTCCAATGTCCCGGGAGAAGAGACCTACGGTGGTCATGGGAAGAAATGGTGGCGGAAAAAATTTTCCGCCCTGAAAGAACGCATTCGCGATGAAGAAGCACTGTTGACCCGTATGGAGGCCTACGACACGCGGGGACCCATGGAGCAGAATTACGTTGATCGGCAAACCAGGATCCAGGAGAAAAACGTCGCCTTCTTCCGGAAAGAACTGGAACTGTTAGACAGCAAGGCAAGTCGCTATATGGTCCCCCGAGGATGGCGATGACCGGCCCTGCAAATAAAGCGCCTCTTCCTCCCCCCCTCCCCACGCTGGACTCCCTCTTGAAGGTCGCAATCGAG
>CAYQVN010000044.1:0-10671 GCA_964420895.1 uncultured Nitrospirota bacterium
GTTTATTCCTATCCCGTACTTCTCCGGGAATATGATCGTCTCTGGAATCCTGTCGTGAAACCGGATGTGCATCTTGGAGTCGGTGTGGGAGCGGTTTTTGGACACTGACGATTTATTAAATACGAGAGGCCTGCCATGGCGAGGATCGGTGTTTTATCAGATACCCATAACAACCTCCATGGATCGATTCCCGATCTCTTTGAAGGCGTCGACCTGATCCTTCATGCCGGTGATATCGAGGCAACGCAGTTGTTGATGCAACTGCAGAAGATCGCGCCCGTCATGGCCGTCCGGGGGAATATGGACCCCCCTTCCATGCCCGAAACTCTACCCGCCTTCCGCATGGTGCAACTGGCAGGGAAAGAGATCCTCGTGACCCACCGGGTCGGGAATCCCCATCGCCCTCCCCAGTCGTTGAAGGAGCGCTTACTGCAGGTCCGGCCCGATGTGGTCGTCTTCGGCCATACCCATCACCCCTTTAATGAGCGGATTGAGGGGATTCTCTTTTTTAACCCCGGTACGGCGGGAAAGATGCGCCATGGTCATCCCCTTTCGGTGGGGTTTCTTGAAATTGACGATGGTGAGATCAGTGGGGATGTGGTATATCTGGACACACATTGACACATTTATACACTATATATAGGGTTCTCAACAAATCAAACACAATATGTGGATAAAGGCTCCCCCTTTCCAACCCCCGAATATCATTCAACTTTTATGGATCAGGCTCTCCTATATATTGTGTTTTTCCACATCTTATATACAATATGTGGATAAGATGGCCGGAAAAGGAGCGGCTTGGGGAAGACCGATCTGCAGGCCGGCAGCGGTTCTGTTCCTCCTGATTCTCGCATCCCCAGCAGTCTCACATGGCGGGACCTTTCCATTTCCTTACATCTCCCCGGAGTTGGATCAAACCATCTTGATGACGGAGTCGATGGTTATGGATCGTCGATATCGGGAGGCGCGCGAGGTCTTTGACCGGATGGAGCAGAAAGATCCTGATTCCCTGCTTCCGAGCATGGGGCGGCTTCTCAGCCTCATGGTACAATCCCTGGAAAAGGAGGCTCCGAAGGATCTTCTGGAAAAGGAGTTTGCCGCCGAATTTCCGAAGAATCAGGCCTTGCTGAGAAAGGTGGAACGCCGGGGAGAGTTGAATGCCTGGGATCATTTCCTCCTGGGTGGTTCCCTTGGCGTACGGGGGCTCTACGAGTTGGAGCACCGACGATACTTTGCGGCCTTTATGCACGGCCTGAAGGCCCTTTCACACATCAATGTCGTAGCCAAACTCGATCCGGAGATTCACGATGTTGCCTTTGCAAGAGGGATGTATAAATATTACCGAAGTGTCAAGACCCGCTATCTCTGGTTTCTTCCTTTCGTCGGGGACCAGCGGGAGGAGGGACTGGCGGAGATCCGGCAGGCCCTTGATGCGGGGCATTATGCCGTGCCGGCCGCCAAGATCGCCCTGGTCATGCTGTCGGAACGGGAAAAAAAGGATGCCGAAGGGATCCGGTTAGGAAGAGAATACCTCCGGGAATACCCGAACTGCAAGCTGATCCGGGATGCCCTGGAGACGATGGAGCAGCGGCAACCCGCCCGTGCCGGGATGGTCCGGTCCATCGTAAAGAGGTAATTTTGAAGGGCTTTGTGTCTTGACATCCACCTTTTCGTCGATTACGATACTGCTTTTCGTGGATCAATCTTAGACCATTCTGTTAAGAGGTGAAGTGTGGACAAGAAGACGATTGAAGATGTACAGATGGAAGGAAAACGGGTCTTCATCCGGGTCGATTTGAATGTGCCCATGGATGCGGAGAAAAATATCGCCGATGATCGCCGAATTCGCTCAACCCTATCTACCATCAACTACTGTATCGACCATGGCGCCAAGATCGTATTGGCTTCCCACCTGGGGCGGCCCAAGGGGAAGGTGAATCCGGAGTTTTCCCTCGCCCCTGTGGCACGGCGCCTCGGGCGGCTCCTGAACAAGGAGGTCGCCTTTGCCCCCGACTGCGTTGGCGCCGAAACCCGATTCCTTATCGATTCCCTGAAGGAGGGGGAGGTCCTGCTCCTCGAAAATCTCCGGTTTCATCCTGAAGAAGAGGCCAATGAAGATGAATTTTCCAAGGCCCTGGCCGAGGGGATTGATATCTATGTGAATAATGCCTTCGGAACGGCCCATCGGGCCCATGCCTCGACCTTCGGGATTACCCGTTTTGTCCCCGTGGCTGTCGCCGGTTTTCTCATGAAGCGGGAGATCGATTATTTTGAGAAGGTGATCTCCGAGCCGGTACGCCCCTTTGCGGCGATCCTGGGCGGTTCCAAGGTGTCGGGAAAGATCGGCGTGATCAAGAATCTCATCGACCGGGTCGATAAAATCTTTGTCGGCGGCGGGATGATGTTCACCTTCCTCAAGGCGGCGGGGTATGAGGTGGGAAAATCGATTGTCGAAGAGGAGATGATCGAACTCTCCCGGGAGATGCAACAGAAGGCCCGGGAAAAGAAGGTCATGTTCTATCTCCCGATTGATGTGATCGTGGCCGACCGGATCGACGCCAAGGCCAACACCAAGACGGTCACCTTCCAGGAGATCCCGGCCGACTGGTATGGTCTTGATATCGGCCCGGCCACCTGCCGTTACTTCTCCCTCGCCCTGCAGGGGGTCAAGACCGTGGTCTGGAACGGCCCCATGGGAATGTATGAACTCGATCCCTTCAGCCGTGGAACGACTTATATCGCCCGGTCTGTAGCGGACTGTTTTGCCACGACAATTATCGGCGGCGGCGATACGGCCGATGCCGTGAACCGTGCCGGAGAGGCGGACAATATGACCTTTATCTCAACAGGCGGCGGGGCTTCTCTGAAACTTCTGGAAGGGAAGAATCTGCCGGGGATCGAGGGACTGTCCGATCGGGAGGTCTGACAGAAGGCTATTGCGAGTACGCGTACCGCAAACATACAACCAGATGAATGCAGCAGTCGGGCTTTTAAGGAAGCCGTCAATCTGCGAGGAGGAAAAGAGATGCGCAAGATCATGATCGCCGGAAACTGGAAGATGTACAAAACTGTTCCCGAGGCTGTTGCATTGGTGGAGGGGCTGAAGGAGAAGGTCGGTGATGCCGAGGCGGTCGATGTTGTTGTGGCCCCGCCCTTTACGGCCCTGACAGCGGTCCATCAGGCACTGGAGGGGAGCAGGATACACCTCGCGGCCCAGAATCTTTACCATGAAAAGGAAGGCGCCTTCACTGGAGAGGTTTCCCCTGCCATGGTGAAGGATACGGGATGCCGTTATGTGATCCTGGGACATTCCGAGAGGCGCCAGATCTTCGGCGAGTCCAATGAAACGGTGAATCGTAAGGTACGTTCGGCCCTGGATGCCGGGCTCTCACCAATCCTTTGCGCCGGTGAATCCCTCTCCGAGCGGGAGGCAGGGAAAACTATGGACGTCGTCGGGAATCAACTTCAGGAAGGACTGGCGGGAGTGGACGCCAAGGAAATGGCCCGTATCGTCATCGCCTATGAACCGATCTGGGCCATCGGAACCGGACAAACGGCGACGCCGGAGCAGGCCAATGAGGTTCATTCCCATATCCGGAATCTTCTTTCCGAAATCTACGATACGGCGGTGGCGGCCCGGACCCGGATCCTCTACGGGGGGAGCGTCAAACCGGCCAATGCCCGCGAACTGATGGGGTGTTCCGATATTGACGGAGCCCTGGTGGGGGGTGCCAGTCTGACAGCCGAATCTTTTGCCGAAATCATCCTTGCAGGCAGTCCCTCCTGATCCCTTCGATAGCACTCTATGGCCACTAAAATGGGATAGAATATTCCAACGATCGGATCGTCTAAATGAAAAGAAAGAGAGTCCCGGCATCGGAAGAGCTGGAGTGGGTGCGCCGGTCCCGGAAGGGGGACAAGGAGGCCTTCTCCCGTCTGGTCGAGAGATACCAGAAAAGGATCTACTGCCTGACCTACGGGATGCTGGGAAACCGGGAGGATGCCCTCGACATGACGCAGGAGGCCTTTTTAAAGGCCTATCGCTCCATGCAGGGATTCCGGGGAGGGAGTGATTTTTATACCTGGTTGTACCGGATCGCCTACAATCGGGTGATCGATCACTTCCGGAAGGAAGGGCGGAAACGGCACGTGGAATATGATGATACCTATGTTCCCCCCGATGAAGAGAGTATCCGAACCTCTCCCTCTTCCTATTTTCAGCCGGGCCGGGAACTGGACAAAAAGGAGTTGGGACAGGTCATTACCCATGCCATCCAATCGCTGCCGGAACAGCAGCGGGCGGTGATCGTCCTGCGGGAGATCGAGGGGCTTTCCTATGAAGAGATCTCAGCCTCCCTCGGGATTCGCAAGGGGACGGTGATGTCACGCCTCCATTATGCAAGACAACGGCTTCAGGAGATTCTGAGGCCCTACCTGAAAGAAGGTGAGTTTCGTGAAGGATAAGTGCAAAAGCGTCCATCACATTCTCGGCGCCTGGTTCGACGGGGAACTCCCCGACCGCAAATCGAGGCGGATTGCGAAACATGTGGAAGCCTGCCCGGTTTGCCGGGCGGAAGTGGACCGGATCAAAGCACTTCGAAGCATGTTGCAGGACGGTTTTTCCGCCGCTGTGGCTGCGGAGGATGAAGCGCTTTCCTCCCTTCATCAAAGCATCCTGAAACAGATCCCGGAAAGTAAAAGAGAGGATCCAAAGCGTGCGGACCGGGAGGGGATTCTGCTCCCATTCTTCCGGTTTGGGCGCATTGCCCTCCCTATGGCGGTGACCGCGATGCTGGTGGGGGCGGTGCTCTTTCGGATTTACAAACCGGCGCCACCTGTGATAAAAACGGGTTCGGTGAATGACTGTATCGTCGATGATATTGAGAGCGGGGACCGGACGGTCCTCCTCTTTAAAACCCATGGTTCCGCCATGACGGTGATCTGGGTGACCGGTAATCAGGATGCATGATGCAAAGGACGGGGCCTCTCACGGCAGGAATGGGGCCGCCATTCATTCGCCAATCAATCTGAACATCTTTTGAGGAGGTGCAGAGCATATGGGGCAAAAGGTAAAACTGCACAGATGGATATTCTGGGGATTCGGACTGATATTGTTGTGGGGCGCCATGGCGCTTCCGGCCTATGGAGAGATGTTTCATATTGAGGTGCAGGTGATCCTTGCCTCCAATTCGGATGAGGGATTTGACCCGCGGCTTCTTGCCCTGAAAAAGGACCTGCTGGCCTTGAATTATATCTCTTTCCAACTGCTTGACAGTAAAGGGCTTGCCGTTGAGCGGGGGGAAACCGGCCGACTGCAGGTTCCCGGTGGACGGGTGATGGAGCTGACGACCGAGCGTTTCGAAAAAGGAAAGATTATTCTCAATGTCAAAATCAATGAAGGCAACTCCTCGCTCCTGACGACGCGGTTGCGGATCAAGGACCACGGGACCGTCATGCTCGGCGGTCCGCCATACCGGCACGGGTTCCTGGTCCTGGCGGTAACGGCTAACCGGTAGATTCTGTTAGATGTTTTTCATCTTTGGTTTATTTGCTTTTCTCCGTGTCCCCCGTGTTCCCCGTGGTTTCAGCTTTTCGTAGTTGGTTCTGTTTTTTCGATGAATGGATTTCTCTGTAATCTCTTGTTTTTCTGGTTCGTGCTTTTCTTTGTTGGCTCGTTGCCCTGCGAAAAATCCCTCTTGTATCCTTCCCCCCTTTTGTGATAATAATCTATAACTGCTCAGTTCGCCTCTCTTTATACCGCATGACTGCGTTGTTGCGGTGCTCAAATCCTCAACGTATGCAAAATACGCCTCCGGTTTTGCGCTCCTCACGCCTTGTCCTGCGGAAAAATAGAAGCAACCTGAGCAGTTACAATAATCTGCGATTATTAAAAGGAGTCGATTTCATGATCCCATTGCTTGTGGTTGTACATGTGGTTGTCTGTCTCATACTGATCCTCATTGTTCTGCTCCAGGGAGGAAAGGGAGCGGAGATGGGCGCCGCCTTCGGGGGAGCGAGTCAGACGGTCTTCGGAAGTGCCGGTCCTACCGATTTCCTGGGAAAAGTGACGACCTGGGCGGCTGCCATCTTTATGGTGACCTCCCTGAGTCTGGCCTATTTTTCCAGCGGGACGTCCGTTCCCTCCGTCGTCGACAAGATTCCCATCAGTACGGAGAAGAAGGCCGCCGAACTCCCTGCCCTGCCCGGTGGACTGGATCAGTCTCTCCCGCCGGCGCAAGAGGGTGGAGCACCGGCCGGCACCCCGGCCACACCTGCCGAATCCGCACCGGCCCAGGAGTAACCCATTGCAGTTGTCCCCTGACGGGGAGATTGCAGGACGTCTCCTCGTGGCGTCGGAAAGGACATGCTCCTTGTTTCGGAGAAGAAACTTCGGCTGCGCAAGGCTTCTCACCAGTTGTCTCTTTCTTCTGCTGGTCTCCTGGGGCTGCACCTCGCAGGACAGCGGACAGGGGAATACCGAGGCGGAAGGGGAGGATGCAAGGCCGGTGGCAGGGGGGACGATCGTTGTGGCATCGATCGGTGATGCCAAACGGCTTAACCCGATCATCGCCAACGACAGCGCCTCCGGCGATATCAACGGCCAGGTTTTCAACGGTCTGATCAAATACGATAAGGATCTCCTCTTTGAGGGCGATCTGGCCGAGTCATGGGATGTCTCCGACGACGGCCTGGTCATTACCTTTCATCTTCGGTCGAATGTGCTCTGGCATGACGGAGTTCCCTTTACGGCAGAGGATGTCCTCTTTACCTACCAGAAACTCCTCGATCCCAACGTTGCCACTCCTTACGGCGCCGACTATGAACGGGTGGCCAAGGCCGAGGTTCTCGATCCGTTGACCTTCCGGGTCACCTACAAGGAACCCTTTGCGCCGGCCCTGGAAAGCTGGGGCATGGGAATCATTCCGAAACACCTCCTTGACGGGAAAGACATCAACACCGACGATTTCAACCGCCATCCCGTGGGAACCGGTCCCTACAAGTTCAAGGAGTGGCTCACCGGCCAGAAGATCGTCCTCGTTGCCAATGACGGTTATTTCAAGGGTCGACCGAATATCGATGAATATATCTACCGGATCATCCCCGATCCGGCGACGATTTTCCTCGAACTGAAATCCAAGGGGGTTGATTCCATGGGGCTGACCCCCCTGCAGTATCAGCGCCAGACACAGACCCCCTTCTTTGAGGAAAACTTTCAGAAGTTCCGTTATCCCGCAAACGGCTATACTTATCTCGGCTACAATCTGAGGGATCCGAAATTCTCCGACAAGAAGGTACGCCAGGCCCTGGCCTATGCCATCAACCGGGCGGATATCATCAAGGGGGTACGCCTCGGTCTCGGTTCCGCTGCGACGGGGCCCTATCCGCCCCATTATTGGGCCTACAATCCGAAGGTCCGCGAATATGCTTATGATCCGGAAAAGGCCGAATCCCTGCTGGCCGATGCCGGCTGGATCGACAGCGACAACGACGACATCCTCGACCGTGACGGGGAGCCTTTTCAATTTACCATTATCACCAATCAGGGAAATGATGAGCGAAAGCAGGCGGCGGAGATCATTCAGCAGAATCTCAAGGCCGTCGGCATTGCCGTGAAGATCAAGATCGTCGAGTGGCAGGCCTTCATTAACCAGTTTGTAGACAAGCGGAAGTTTGAGGCGATCATCCTCGGCTGGTCGATCGGGATTGATCCGGACAACTATATCATGTGGCATTCCTCCCAGACCGGTCCCAACGAGTATAATTTTGTCTCTTACAGTAATCCGGAAGTCGACCGGCTTTTAGTCCTCGGGCGGAAGACCTTCGACCGGGAAAAGCGGCAGGAGATCTATCGAAAGATCCATGCCATCCTTGCCGAAGACCAGCCCTACTGCTTTCTCTTTGTCCCGGACGCACTGCCGATCGTGAACACCAAATTCCACGGCATCCGGCAGGAAAAGGGGGGGATCTGGTACAATTTTGAAGACTGGTGGGTGCCGAAGCGGTTGCAGCGGTCTTCCGCTCCACAGGTCCTTCCCTGATGCACGAATCTAGTGATCAAAATCTTTTTAAGAGAAGATCCGGGCAGGGGTTCTCATTGAGGGCGGATGCGAATAACTTGACAAATCAACAGGGCCCCTCTATAGTTTACATGTCATGGTCATGATGTAGATAAAGGAGTTTTTATGGCAATCCGTCGTTGGGATCCCTTCCAGGATTTTTCTTTGACCCAGGAACGGCTGAACCGTTTTTTTGATGATTCAGTCTATTCCGCATCGGGTCTGGAAAAGGAAAAGGGCGGTGTTTTCATGCCTGCAGTCGATATCCTGGAAACGGGGAAGGACATTATTCTGCGGGTCGAACTTCCCGGTGTGCGGAAAGAGGATATCGATATTCAGATTGAGGGAGATGTCCTCCTCTTAAGAGGGGAAAGAAGATTTGTGAAGGAGACGGGCCAGGAGAAATACTATCGCATGGAGTGCTCCTACGGTTCCTTCCAGCGGGTCTTTACACTCCCGCAGAGTATCGTCAAAGAGGAAGTTCAGGCCCAATTCGACAAGGGAGTCCTGGAAATCTGCCTTCCCATAGAGAAAAAGGAAAAAACCATTCAGGTGGAAGTAGAATAGAATCCCCCATACTTTTCTTGCCTTAACAAGCCGTTTTTCTTGATTTCCCCCCACGCATCCATCTTTTTTTGATTTTTTTACCCCCGCAACATTGACAGAGGGGGACTCAATAATTATATTTCAAACAGACTCAAGTTCTCTCGAAATAATATTTATATTTTTGTTTAAAAGGAGGATACACAAATGGGCAAGATTATTGGAATCGACTTGGGAACGACCAACTCCGTGGTTGCAGTCATGCAGGGAAACGACCCGGAGGTGATTACGAACGAAGAAGGGGGCAGAACAACCCCCTCCGTTGTGGCCTACGGCAAGGATGATACTATCATGGTCGGACAGGTGGCGAAACGTCAGGCCGTTACCAACCCCGAGAATACGATCTTCTCCATCAAACGTTTCATGGGAAGACGGTTCGGGGAAGTCAGTGAAGAGATGCAGATCGTTCCTTATAAAGTAACCGCGGGGGCGAACAACGAGGCAAAGGTCGTTGTCAAAGGGAAGGAATTTTCGCCTCAGGAGATCTCGGCCAAGATCCTGCAGAAACTGAAAAAGTCGGCCGAGGATTTCCTGGGAGAGCCGGTGACCGAGGCCGTTATCACCGTTCCTGCCTATTTCAATGACAGCCAGCGGCAAGCGACAAAGGATGCCGGGAAGATTGCCGGTCTCGACGTCAAGCGGATTATCAATGAACCGACGGCGGCGGCCCTTGCCTACGGGTTGGACAAAAAGAAGGACCAGACCATTGCTGTTTACGATTTCGGCGGCGGAACCTTTGATATCTCCATTCTCGAAGTGGGGGACAACGTGGTGGAGGTGAAGTCGACCAACGGAGATACCCATCTCGGCGGGGACAACCTCGACCAGCGGGTGATCGACTGGTTGATCGCAGAGTTTAAGAAGGATCAGGGGATCGACCTGAGTACCGACCAGATGGTTCTGCAGCGGCTGAAAGAAGCCGCCGAAAAGGCGAAGATCGAACTCTCCACCGTTCAGGAGACGGAGATCAACCTTCCCTTTATTACCGCCGATGCGGCCGGTCCGAAGCATATGAACGTCAAATTGACCCGTTCAAAATTCGAGCAGTTGATCGAGGATCTTGTGGAACGGAGCAAGGAACCCTGCCGTAAGGCTCTGGCCGATGCGAAAATCTCGGCGAGTGAGGTGGATGAGGTCGTTTTGGTCGGTGGTTCAACCCGTGCCCCGCTGGTGCAGAAGGTGGTCCAGGAAGTTTTCGGAAAGGAGCCGAGCAAAGGGGTCAACCCCGATGAAGTGGTGGCCTCGGGCGCGGCCATTCAGGGCGGGGTACTCGCCGGTGATGTGAAAGACCTTCTCCTCCTTGACGTGACGCCCCTCTCCCTCGGGATTGAGACCCTGGGCGGGGTGTTGACCCGGCTCATCGATCGCAACACGACAATTCCTACCAAAAAGAGCCAGGTCTTCTCCACGGCGGAGGACAACCAGACCAGCGTGGAGATTCATGTCTTGCAGGGAGAGCGGGAAATGGCCCGGGACAACAGGACGTTGGGACGTTTTCATCTTGTAGGGATACCTACTGCTCCCCGGGGGATCCCTCAGATTGAGGTTTCCTTTGACATCGATGCCAACGGAATTGTGAATGTTTCGGCCAAGGACCTGGGGACCGGTAAGGAACAGCAGATCACCATCACTTCCTCCAGCGGTCTGGCCGAAGATGAGATTGATCGGATGGTCCATGAGGCTGAATCGCATTCCGAAGAAGACAAGAAACGGCGCGAGTCCATTGAAGCGAAGAACCAGCTCGACAGTTTGATCTATAACACCGAAAAGACCTTGAAGGAGAACAAGGACAAACTGGCGGAATCGGATCTGAAGGCTGTGGAAGAGGCGCTGGAGGAAGGGAAAAAGGCCCTTTCCTCTGAAGATACGGACCAGATGAAGGCGGCTACAGAGAAGATCACCGAAGCCTCGCACAAACTGGCGGAGGTCATCTACCAGCAGCATGCCCAGCAACAGGCCGCTGGTCCGGAAGGCGCCGGAGAGGCAACGGCTGAACCTGCTGCGGAAGAGG
>CAYQVN010000045.1:0-10656 GCA_964420895.1 uncultured Nitrospirota bacterium
TTTTCAGGACGTCCCGGCCATCGTAACGCCGTTTCCCTTCTTGATGAGGGGAAGGACAAAGGTAAAGACGCTCCCTTTCCCCGGCTCACTCTCCACCCAGATCGCTCCGGAATGGAGACCAACAAGCTGTCGGCAGAGCGAAAGCCCCAGGCCCGTGCCACCGAAACGTTTCGTGATGGTCTCGTCTTCCTGGATAAAGGGCTGAAAGATCTCCCGGATCACAGATCCATCGATCCCGATCCCCGTATCGGAGACGGAAACCATCAGGAAGGAGGTGTGGCGTTGGTCGACAGCCTCTTTCACTTCTTCACGGAAAAGCGGTGGAACCCTCCCGGCAAGATCAGCCGCATCGATCCTTTTGGCATCGACCCGGATTTCTCCGCCGTCGAGCGTAAATTTCACGGCATTGGAGAGAAGGTTGAAAACAATCTGCTTCACCTTCCGTTCATCGGCCATCATCGATTCCGGCGCCTCATCAGCATGAGCAGCTAACCGGATGTTACGGCGAGCCGCCTTCTCCCGGATCATCATCAGGCTCCCTTCCAGGAGTTGACGCATATTGACTTCGGAAGGTTTGTAGGTGACCTGTCCTACCTCGATCATGGAGAGGTTGAGGATGTCTTCAACGAGGGAGAGTAGATGTTGTCCGCTTTCCAGGATATGGTTCAGATACTCCGCCTGTGTCTCGTTCAGTTCTCCGAAATGTTTTCCCTGGAGGAGTTCGGAAAAACCGATGATGGCATTCAGGGGGGTGCGGAGTTCATGACTCATGTTTGCCAGGAAGGAACTCTTGGCACGATTCGCCGCCTGGGCCGCCTGGGCCATCTCCTGGGCCCGGTCCGTCGCCTCCTGCAGATCACAGGTCCGCTTTTCCACGAGACGTTCCAGTTCGTTCTGGTATTCGTTGATCCGGTCCCGGGAGCGTTTCAGCCGGTCCACCATCCGGTTGAAGGAATGGGCCAGCGCGGCAATCTCATCTCCGGAATGAATTTCAATCCTCTGCGCCAGATCTCCTTCGGCGAGCCTTCTTGTTCCCTCAATCAGATCTTTGACGGGCAAGGTGATTCTTCTTGTCATGACCATTGTCAGAAAGGCTCCTATCAGAATCAGGAGGAGCATCACTAACAATGTGGAGCGAAGAAAGGATTCCACACGTTTTTGTGAGTGTTCCTCTGAAAATCCGATATGGACATATCCGATGGGTTCCTCCGAAAGGGTGTGGCGTACCGTGGAAAAAACATCAAGATATTTTTCTCCATCCTCTTCGTTGAGGAACTCCCCATAGCGAATCGCCTTTGACGCCAAATGATTCCGATAAATCAGATCAGCAGGAATATGCACATCCCTTTCACGGACTCGGTACGTAATGACCCGTTCCTTCTTATCCAGAATATAGACATAGGCGACATCCGGATCGTGAAAAATACTATCCACAACCTTTTGAAGGGCTTCCCTGTTTTCCGTGTAAACACCTTGTTCGATATTTTGGGAAAGCATGGTTGCGATAAAGTCGCCATGGTCCAGCAACTCGCGTTTCCGGTCGGAAAGCTCATCACTGATGACAAAAATCGCCATCACCGAGACCGTGACAACGACCAGAAAGATCGTCAGCAGGTTGAATTTTGTCGGAAGGTTTAGTTTGGGTTTTTCCATCATCATTTGCAGAATGAAAGATTACAGATTACACCATCCGGCTCAACTGCAATCAAGGCCGGGCCCCATACGACCGGATTACCCGGTTTATTTCCCGGAAGGGCTCTTCTCGGGTGCACCCTCCAGGTACGGCCGTATCTGTTCCAGAAAACTCTCCACATTGATCGGCTTGCTGATATAACCGTCGCAGCCGGCATCGATCGTTTTCTGGGCATCCCCGGCCATGGCAAAAGCCGTTAAGGCCAGTACAGGAATCTCTTTCAGGTTGTCATCCTCCTTGAGCTGCCGGGTGGCGGTCAGACCATCCATCCCGGGAAGCTGAATATCCATGAGGATCAGGTCCGGCCGCTCTTCTCGGGCCAGTTCCAGCCCCCGGCCCGCTTCTTCCGCTTCGAAGACCTCGTATTTTTCAATCTGGAGAATGGTTTTGAACAGTTTACGGTTGGTTTCATTATCTTCAACAATGAGGATTTTCTTGTTTTCCATCGGTCACCTCCCACGATCAGGTTCTGCGCCGGAAAATCCAGCTTTTTCTCCATAAAATTCAAGGGGATGCAAATGCTAACCTCAGTACTCCACTATATCAGAAAGCCAGGAAAAGGGACAACCGCTGGACACCGTGCAATGAAGGAACGGAAAGAAGGTAGGGATTGTGTATTCAAAAAGGCGGTCAGCCTGCATCCTTTGATTTAAATGGTGCCGAAGACGAGACTCGAACTCGTACGAGGTTTCCCCCACTGCCCCCTCAAGACAGCGTGTCTACCAGTTCCACCACTTCGGCATCCTCAGGAATACGGTCGGTCATCTTAACATGCTGGAGACGGTTGTCAAGAAAAAAGGACCGAAAAGCGGCAAACCACAGCCGATAGCCGGAGGGAAACCTCCCTACCACTATTTTCGATTCATGCCGGGCACGAGCTCCTTCAGGGAGCGCTCTTTCTTCAGCTCCTTTCCTAAATCTTCTACCGTTTTCACATCGTGTCTCAGAATAACCTGGTCCGATGGTGCAACGATGTGAGGCGTAATTATCACGACAATCTCCGTCTTCTGCGTCGTATTAATCGTCTTCCCGAAGAAAACCCCTAACAGGGGGATACACCCCAAACCGGGGACCTGGCTCCGCACATCTTCTTTCCGATCCCGGATCAGACCACCGATAAAGATTGTCCCGCCATCTTTTGCGATCAAACTGGTCGTTACCTCGGAAGTGGTCTCCGAGGGAAGCCCCAGGGTCACCTGCCCGTCACTGACCTCGGGATGGATATCCATGACAATGTTGCCATCATCCATAATAAAGGGTTTCAGAACCAGTTGGGTTCCTGTTTCCAGAAACTCTACTGACTGAAGTGTGGCGGAATTCGTCGATGTCGTCACAAAATAACCGAGTTTTTCCCCCACGATGATCTTGGCCTCCTTACCGTCCAGCGCAACGAGTCTCGGTGTGGCCAAGGTATTGACCCTGTTCTGTGTCTGCAGGGCATCGAGAAATGCACTGAAATGGTCACTGACGGACTGGAAAAACAGCCCCTGTGAACCGGGGTCGGCAAAGCCGATGGTCGTCAAGTTGCCCGCCGTCTCAAAGTGTTGAAAGGCAAGGTTCCAGTCGATTCCAAGAGAGGTATCGTCATTGAGACGTACCTCGAGAATCTTCGCCTCGATCAGGACCTGACGGGGTGGCGCATCGATCAGTCGCAGGACTTTCTCCAGCCTTGCCAGACGGGGCGCAGTGTCCTCCACAACCAGGGTCTTGTCCGGTTTGTAAACAGTCACCATGGCCGAAGGGGAGAGGATGTCCCGTACATTCTTCATCACCTCTTCGATATCGACATAATTCATCTTGTAGGTCTTCACTGCCCGACCGATCCGGTCCGCCCCGGATGTTCCGGTCCCCTTGGAGACATAGAGGATGTTCCCTTTCCGGCGATAGTCAAACCCATTGAGGGCAATCACGGCATTGAGTGCCTCTCCGAGGGGGGCGTCGTGGAGATGGACGGAGACCTTACCGGTCACCTCCGGAGTCGAGACAATATTGAGATTCTTCTGCCGGGACAGGGCCTTGAGAACCGTCTGAATATCGGCATCCTGAATACTCAGGGTCACACCGCCTCCCCCGATCTGCTCATGCCTCTTGTAGATATTTGCAATCTCAAGAGCTTCTGTAAAGACCGGCCCCCAGAGGAGGAGAAAGAAAAAGGCCAGCAGCGCGGTCAGGAATCGCATTCCACGTTTATTATCACTCATGATCATTGTCCGCCTTCTTCAAAACCAGGGTTCGCGTTCTCTTCCCGGTAGCAAGGACCACCCGGTCCTTCCCGATAGAGACCACCCGTGCCGTACCGATCGTCTCGCCCTCGCCCAAGACCTTATTGTTGATAATCGCCAGGGGGGGATCACCGTCGTCAAGGAAGAGGGCCGTGAGGACCATCCCCGTCCCTCCCTGTCCGCCCCCGAAGAGCCGCCGCTCATCAACCGGGTTGACGGGGGCAAAGAGATCCCGAAGCAGAAGGGAAGAGTGCTTTTTCTCTTCCGGGGGAGTCTTCACAGCCGGTGCCGTAACCATCGATTCCGAGACTCCCGCAGGGACCTTTGCCGCCGGGACCGCCTCAACAGATTGCGCCGTGGTCATCGCCGGTGGAGGCGGCAGAGACTCCTCTTTCTGCATGCGCGCCTTCAGGATCAGGAGAAGGAAAACCGCCAGGGCCGCCACCATCATCCATTCCAGATGTTCCTTTTGCCGAAACCATTGCAGGGCGACCGACACCGCTTATCCTCCACTCACGAAGACTGCCAGATCCATCTCGAAGTTACAGAGCCGCTCTATCTCCCCCGCCCCGGCGCCCTGGGAATCAACCCTTTTGATTCGAAGCCCCACAAGACGGGTAATCCTCGGCAACCCCTCCAGGCGGGAGAGGAACCGATAGAAATCGGGAAATCTGCCCCGGGCCGCTATCTTTACCATCATCCTGGAATAGAGAGACTCTTTCTCAAGAGGTCCCGGTGTCAGGGATTCCATGGTCACATCCGATTGAGAAGCCAGCTGATCGATGGAGCGGAGAAAATCATAGATCCGCTTCTCCTCAGGGAGCCGCCGGTCGAAGTCGGCAAGGTTTCGGCGGATCTCTGCGATCTCGCCTCCAATTCGATCCAGGGCAAGGTTCATCTCCCCGGCCTGTTGCAGCTTTTCCGAAAGGGAATCTTTTTTTTCCCGGAGGTGGGCCACCCGGACCCGCTCCGCGCGGAAGAGGGTAAAATAGGCCGTCACCAGGAGAAGAACGATCACGCCGGCCGCCACAAAATCAACCTTTTTCCGATCCATCCTATTTCCTTTTACAAAACGCCTTCCACCTCGAAGGAAACACCCTCTCCCGACTCACCGGACAGTTTCCGCAGAGAACGCAATTCCACTTCAGCAAAGGCGGTGGAAGCCGTCATCCGTTCCAGGAAATCTGCCAGTTCCCTGTTGGATACGGAGATCCCCTCCAAAAGGACCGTTGTCGGGGCGGAGTCCCCGGCACGGGCCTGCCCACCCGGGGGCGGGTCCTTGATGATGATGTACCCCGTCGAGGTCCCGGGAGATTCCCTTTTCTTCTCTGCCCCTGGGCCGGGATGATCCTTGTAGGCCAAGGAAGTCAGCCAGACCCGGTCATTCATTAGATCAGCCATCTCGGCAAAAAGTCCGCTCACGGAACGTTTGTAGAGAAGAGCATGGATCGCCTGCTCACGTTTCGCCAGGTTGTTCCGCTCCTCCTGAAGGAGGGAGAGCTGGCGGACCTTCTCCTCAATCTCAGCATTCTTCCGGGTCAGATCGGCAATGACCTGCTCCACGGCGCCGTGGTTCTTCCGGACCACCCCATAGAAACCACCCAGCAAAACCATTGCCAGACAGATCACCAGGGTCCAGACCCAGGCCCGTTGTATGGCCTGGTCCCGGAGGAGAATATCTTCCGGTATCAGGTTGATCTCTCTATAGGGAGACATTTTCCTCCACCCTCTCCGTCTGAATTGCCGCCACATCAAAACCCCGAAGGGCGAGTCCCAGGGCCACACCGAAGCCCTCGCCGCCTTTCGCCTTTTCCGCCTCTTCCGCTTCATTGCCAAGGCCGATGACCACCCCAAGGTCCATCACCGCGGCGGGCAGTCCGATCCGCTGCTGTAGATAGAGGTCCAAGGCACGGATGGAACCGGAAAGCCCGGTCAGGCAGAGGTTATCGATCTGGTCGCCCCGCATCTCTGCGGAAAAATAGAGGAAGACCTTCTCCATCTCCTCCGCCAGAATTTCCAGTTCCGGTGTAATAATCTCGCAGACGGTTTCGGCCGAATGATCCGACTCGCACCCCCTGACCTCCCCATCATCTTTCCCGTCCAGACGGCAGGCAGCAACGCCGGTCCGCTTCAGAAGGTCCATCGCTTTTCGGGGGTCGAGCTGTAGCTGATCGGAAAGACGGGACTGCAACATATCGCTCCCCCAGGCGATATTCCGGTCAAGGAGAACCCGCCCGTTGCAGAGGACCGTCAGGGAGGTACTCTGCTCCTTCAGGTTCACGATCAGACTGTTCCGGCCTGCCGGCTCATCAGCCATACGGAAGATCCGGGCCAGGGCACAGGCCGGAATCTCAATCGCCACCGGCCGCAAACCGCACTGTTTCAGGAGGGAAAGATGGGCCTCCACATCCGCCCTTTTTGCGGCAATGAGAAGGACCTTAAGATTCCGCCGCCGCTCCGTGCCGAAGCTCTCCTCCCGGACCACGAGGTAATCAAGGACCGCCTGATTCAGATCATAGGAGAGAAAACTCTTCGCCTCCCGAACCACGGCATCCTCCAACGATTCCTCTTTGACCAGGGAAAGCTTGAGTGGAAGAATATCGAGCAACTCCTGCGGCATGGAGGAGACCACGTCTTTCCCGGAAAAACCACCCTTTTTCAGGGCCTCCCGGAGAACCCCGGCTGGGATCAACCCTCCTTCTTCCTTCTCTTCTTCATCAAAAGAACGTTCCACCCGAACCTGATGGGCAATCTTCCACCCTCCACCGAACTTTTCCAACTGAACCATCCTGAGGAAGGCCTCACCAATTTCCAACCCGATGGGGGAACGATTTTTCCGGAACATGGATTCCCTTTCATCACATCATCTTAATCATAATCTTAATCGTACTCTTAATCTTTGCCTTTGCCCTTGATCTTCATTTTGATTTTTTGTTTTTAATTTTTGATCTTTCAAGGTGTCATATAGATCACCGTCAACTTCGGCCGGAAATTGAGATCGAAATATTCACTGGAACGGAAACGGGCCTCGAAGATCTCTTTTTTTGCAAGATTCCCTTCCGTCCCTTCAAAATCATCCTTCAGGATCATCCCGAAATTCTGGGACGAATTATCAATCCAGTACTGGGCCAGGGACGTGATGTCCCATTCCACCCACTGATTTAAGTCACCATAAAGAACCTGCGTCATCGCCTCGATATTGGAATCAAAGTCCCCGCCCCGAACCCACCAGTCACGGTTTTTTTTACGCTTCCGCCAGTTCGCCTCCTTTTTCGCACCATCCTGGTTTCCCTCCTTCCAGTTGTGCGTCACGCGATGGACCTCCACCTCAAGATGGTTGTTTTGGATCTTCTTCCGGTCATGGTCATAGAAATAGAGCTCCAGCTTCGCCGAATAGACCACCGACCCAGCCGGAATACTTCGCAGGTTGAAGGAAAGGAGGGCCCGGTTCGCCTTGTCCTTTTCCATCGGCCCCACCTTCAGGCGGGTTGCAATCCCGTAATTTTTCTTCCAGTCCCCCTCGTAGATATAGGTATCCTTCTTCTGGGGCGGCGAAGTCTGGAAGGCCGGCGGAAAGTAACGTTTCTCGATGGTCCGTGTCGCCGTTCCCACCGTCCCCGTCGCCGCGATCAGGATATCCCCCTGGGGCGAAGGAGAATCGCTGACCGTTACGGAACAGCTCCCCGGTCCGACAACAGCGTTCGTCACCAGGCTTCCCCGGAGGGAGGGGTTCCCCTTCAGGGCATAGAGGGCCGCCTGCACACAGGCGTCGGCCGTATAATAGGCCTGATCGCCCATGGTCCGGTCCGCCGCCATCCGGGCATTGAGACCCGCAGTCCGGTTCAGGGTAATCCCCGCCGCCGCCAGTAGGGTCGTGACGATCAGGGCCGTCACCAGGGCGAAGCCCGCCTCTCTTGCCCTCTCTTTCGGTTCTATAACGCCCCTTGCAAACGGCATCCCCTTCTCCTCAAAGGCCCATATTCAGCAGGGCCATCACCGTCGTATTCAGTTCCACCTTTTCCGTCCCGTCGGACAGAAGGAGATGCAGATCGATGAGTACCGCCCCGTTCACACGGCGACGCAGGACAATAAATTCCGCCACGTGCTCCGCCAGAATCGTCTCCGACGTGGTCACCCCCAGCACGTCATGACGCTCCATGAGGTTCGATCCATTCAGATAGAAGAGTAACGGATCGCAGGGGTCTTCATCCTTCAGCCCGTCGCCGTCGTCATCGATCCCTTTCTTCCCGCGGATACCGAAGAAATTCTTCACAGGGTCCTCATCGACCCGTCCATCACCGTCGTTGTCGACCCCGTCAAGGATGTCTTCGTTCACCAGACCATCTTCATCGTCGTCCTCACCCGTTCCTTCGTCGATCAGGCCGTCGCCGTCGTCGTCGAAGTTCCCGATCCCCGGCAGGTTGTCTCCCGAGATATCGTCGCCGGGGTCCTCGTCTACCGCACCGTCGCCGTCGTTGTCTACACCGGCCGAGACGGCCAGCACCGTCGACGGGAAATAGGACTGCGCCGGATAGAGGGGATCCGTCGGGTCGGAGAGATCGAGGGGAAGAAAGACCCACTTCGTCTCCCGGACGGAGCGGACCATCCGCTCCATTGCGAAATTTCCCTCCGCCGTCAGGACCGACTGCGCCCGCCCGGCACTCCAGGCATCGAGACCTGCCGCCGCGACCTGGAAGACCAGGACCACCACCACGGAGATGAGAGCCATGGAGACAAGAAGCTCCACCAGGGTCATCCCCGCCGTTTTCGTAAGGTCTTTTCTCTCCATCTCCATGACGACCATTGCTTACACATCCGCCTTGAGCGTCTCCAACAGGACAGTGCCGACCTCCACGGCGAGATGCTTCAACCCGCCCGTCCCCTGCCATCCGCCGGTGCCCCCCCCCAGGCTGAAGGTAAAAAAATCGATATAGACCTTCCGGCCCACCGTCCGCCCCTGAATCGTCACCGTGTCGGAAAAGAGGGGACTTGGGACCGGCCCGGAGTTGATCAGATCGGCATAGGCCATGGCCCGAAGGTCATCGAGCTTCTCCCGGGCATAGTTGAGTTCAAGGGCCGACACCACGGGGGCGGCAGCCTGCCGGGTTGCCGGTGTAAAAGTGTCGAGGATCGGCACCATCGCCACGGCCATCACGGCCAGCGCCAGGAGGAGTTCCAGGAGGGAGAATCCTTCTTCGCCGGGGAGTCGGGAAAATCCGGTTGTGTATTTCTTCTGCAGGAACATTTCCTCCCCTTCTTACTGTATGCCGATCCTGCCGGAAGGGGCCGTCACCGTGACCGACCGGGCCAGCCCGGAGACCCCGAAGACCGCCGTCAATCCCGTGACCACCTCCCCTTTTCCATCGAACTCGACAAAACTGTTCCCGCCGAAACCGGCACTGACAAGGGTCACTCCCTTCATCCGGTCATCCCGACCAAGGGCAATTTCGTAGGGGACCTTCTTGACCGGGTCGAGGATTACACTCCCCGACAGGGCCTCGTACCCGTAAAAACGGTTCCCGACCGTGTCAAAAGCAACCCCATAGGTGGCACCATCCCGGATCGCCAGGCCTTGCACATATCGGGCGGCCGTGGCCAACTCGTCACAGGCGGCATCAAGCTTCATCCGGTCCGAGTCGCCCTGCAGGGCCGGCACCCCGACTGCCAGAAGGATCGACATCAGCGCCAACACCAGTACCAGTTCGATCAGGGTAAAGCCGGTCCGGCCCCGCTTCATATCAACATACCGCACGGATCGACTAATTGCTGGCATGAGCGCCGTCATTGGCTATCAGGCGACCCGAGACCACATCGAACAACCAACCGGTATCAGAGGTCTGTGCTGGATTCAGGCTTCCCCCGTTCACACATTTCACTGTGCTCAGGTTGTTGAAGGGATTGACGGGAAGGGAACTTTTTTTCAAATAGGGCCCATAATCGTATCCGGCTGTTTTTGTCGCTACTTTCGCCCCTGTCTGATCCGTATACAAGGTCAGTTGAGAAAGAAAGTTCGGCGGCATATTTCCCGCTGACCCTTCCGGATCTTCGGATCCGGGGCCGGTGTCTTTATTAAAGCCCGGATACTCGCCATGCTGCTGGTAGTAGAGTTCCACTGCCGACCGGAGGGTCGCCAAGTTGGAGTTCAGCGACTGGAGCCGGGCGTCGTCGGTGGAACTTCCGAACTGGGGAATCGCCACGGCGGCCAGGATGCCGAGGATGATCACCACGATGAGCAGTTCCACGAGGGTGAAACCCTGTTCATTTTTGATGAGTCTTTTCATTCTTGTACCTCCTTAGAGAGTGTTGCATTTTCGATTACGGTAACCCCTGAAACCCTTTACGCACCTCCTTGTGATTTTTTTGTTTATTTCTTTTCTCTTTTTCCATATTTATTTTTTATCTTTTTTTCTTTGCATCCTTATTTTTGTTCATTTTCTTTGCTCGTCCAAAGAATGTGAAAATATCGTCCCGGGTAAACCGGGACGCTACATGACCTTCATGCTCTTCATGGTTACCTGCTTTTCGCTTTTGCGTTGATTGTCCTTCTCCGCGTCCTCTGCGACTCTACGAGAGATGGTCTTTTGTTTTTTGTTTTTCAATTTTCATTTTCAGTGTACGACCCGCGACAACTTGAAGATCGGCAGGATCAATGAAACCACAATCAACCCCACAACGATCCCCATCAAGATCAGCAGGACCGGTTCGATCACGGTGGTCAGTTTCTTCACCTGTCCCTTGATC
>CAYQVN010000046.1:0-10579 GCA_964420895.1 uncultured Nitrospirota bacterium
AAACACGCACTTTTATTTTCTTGCCTTCCCCGTGACTCCCCGTGTCCCCCGTGGTGAATGCTTTTCTCTTTTGATCTTGATCTTGCTTTTTCTATCTCCTGCCTTTCTCCGTGTGCTCCGTGGTGAAATGCTTTTGATCTTTTCGTCAGTTCCCCACTTCACTCTTCGGGGCGCTCCCCTTGATATACCGCCGCTTCCGGATCTCCGAGGCTCGTTCACTCATCTTCCGATAACGCTCAATGAATCCGATTCGGGGATGATCCACAAAGATCCCGGTAATGATCTTCCCTTCCAGTTCTTCCTCGGTCATCTTTTCCGCCTTTGCGAGGGGAACGCTGTCGTTCTTGAAATGTTCCAGAAAGGTGACCGGGTTCGGGATCCGGTTCCTCCGGCCATAGACCGTGGGGCATTGGGTCACCGCCTCGATGAGGGAAAAACCGTCCCGGGCCAGGGCCTTCGCAATATACCCCTCTAATTGTACGGCATGATAAACCGTACTCCGCGCCACGAAGGAGGCCCCCGCTCCTTCCGCCAGACGGACAATATCAAAATTGGGCTCCACCTGGCCGTAGGGAGCGGTGCTGGCCATCTTCCCTTCCGGTGTGGCAGGGGAGTATTGTCCGCCCGTCATGGCATAGATGGAATTATTGAAAAGGATCACGGTCATGTCCATGTTCCGCCGTGCGGCATGGATCAGGTGGTTTCCGCCGATGGCCAGGGCATCACCGTCACCGGTGACAACGATGACATGGAGTTTCGGTTTGGCAATCTTGATCCCCGTGGCAAAGGCGATGGCACGGCCGTGGGTCGTGTGGAGGGTATTGAAATCGAGATAGCCCGAGGTCCGGCTGGAACAGCCGATCCCCGAGACCACCACCACATCGTCCTTTTCCCACCCCGTTTTATGGATGGCGCGGATCAGTGCCTTGACGACAATTCCGTTCCCGCATCCGGGACACCAGATATGGGGAAAGGTGGAGGGCCGAATATACTGTTCATAATCAAAAGCCATTTTTCAAACCTTTCGACAAGTCCGTTCCTGGATCAAAGATCCTCACTCAACTTCGCTCCATGATCTTTTCCAGGATCTCCCCCGGAGATATGGGGAGGGCATCGACCCGGCTCAAGGGGATCAGTTCGGAGGAGGGGTCGATCCACTTGCGGACTTCTCCGGCCAGTTGCCCGAAACTCAGCTCCGCCACGATGACCTGTCGCGCTCCCTTGCAGATCTCCTGCAACTCCCGGGTGGGAAAAGGCCAGACGGTGACGGGACGGAAGAAAGCGGCGCTCTTTCCCTGTTGCTGAGCTTCTTTTACGGCATGACTGGCCGCCCGCGCCGTCGAACCGAAGGCCACAACGACCACATCGAGGGGGCCCTGCTGATTTTCCGGAAGGATCTGCTCCACACTTCGGATTTCCTCCCCGCCTCGATCGATCTTTCCCATGAGACGTTCCGCCTGCAGCCGGACCAGTTCCGGCAGTCCCGTAGGAAATCCTGTTTCATCATGATAGAGCCCCGTGATGTGAAAACGGTATCCCTCACCGAAGGCCGCCAGGGGGGAGACATCCCGGTCGTTGGCATAGGGGCGATACTCTTCCTTCGGCCCTTCGGGAGTCAACCGGTCGACCACCTGATATTCCGCAGGATCGGGAATGACAACTTTCTCCCGCATGTGGGCCAGGATTTCATCCATAAGGAGGATGACCGGTGTCCGGAACCTCTCGGCAAGGTTGAATGCCCGGATCGTTTCCGAAAAGACCTCCCGGACCGAGGAGGGGGCGAGGACAATCATCGGGTGGTCCCCGTGTGTCCCCCAGCGTGTCTGCATCAGGTCTGCCTGGGAGGGCCCCGTGGGATGCCCCGTGGAAGGACCGGACCGCATGACGTTGACGATCACACAGGGGATCTCCGCCATGCAGGCAAATCCGATATTCTCCTGCTTCAGTGAAAAACCGGGTCCGCTCGTAGCGGTCATCGATTTCACCCCGGCAATGGAGGCCCCGATCACGGCGGCAATGGAGGCGATCTCATCCTCCATCTGGATGAAGTTTCCCCCCATTCTCGGGAGGTAGAGGGAGAGGTACTCGCCAATCTCGGAAGAGGGGGTAATCGGGTAACCGGCAAAAAAACGACACCCCGCCGCCAGGGCACCTTCGGAACAGGCTTCATTCCCCTGCATGAGGCGGACCTGCCGCTCCTGTTGCTTCTGCAGGGTACGCGGCGTCATTTGTTTTTTCCTTTCCCTGTGGATACTTTTTCCCTAACCTTCTCTTCCGTCTCCTGATTCCCTTTTTTCGAGACGGGTCCCTTCGGATGACAGAGGATCGCAAAATCGGGACAGTGCTGTTCGCACATGAGACAGCCGATACAGTCCTTCATCCGGACCGGTTCGCAGTGGAATTCCGGATAGGTCAGCTCCAGCACCTGTTTCGGGCAGAGAGCGACACAGATCCCGCAGGACTTACACCGTTTCGAATCCACCACAATCCGAAATTCTTTTTTTACCTTTTCCGTCTTCTTGTCAGCCATTTTCTTTCAGTGCCTTACTGATCATTTCACCGATTGCCGCAGGATGTTCCGCCATCCGGACACCGGCGTCTCGCAAAGCCTCGATCTTCGCCTCGGCCGTACCCTGCCCGCCGGAGATGATCGCCCCGGCATGGCCCATCCGTTTGCCCGGCGGCGCTGTCTTGCCGGAGATATACCCCACCACCGGTTTGTGGAAGGAGGTTCGAATATACTCCGCAGCCTCTTCTTCGGCCCGACCGCCGATCTCTCCGATCAGGACCACCCCTTCCGTCTCCGGATCTTCCTGAAAGAAGGCCAGCAGATCGACGAAGGAGGTCCCCACGATCGGATCACCACCAATGCCGACACAGGTACTCTGTCCCTCTCCAGCTTCTGTGATTTGGTGTACCGCCTCATAGGTCAGTGTCCCGCTCCGGGAAATGACTCCCACTCGCCCGGGGCGATGGATCGGACCTGGCATGATCCCGATCTTGCAGGTGTCCGGGACAATAATCCCCGGGCAATTGGGTCCGATAAGGCGGCTCTCTTTCCCTTTCAGGAAGCGGACCACATCGGACATATCGAGGAGGGGAATCCCCTCCGTGATGCAAACAATCAACCGGACCCCGGCTTCCACCGCCTCCAGGATGGAATCAGCCGCATAAGGGGCCGGCACCATAATCATGGAGGCATCAATCGCATGCCGGGCCATCGCCCGCTCCACCGTATCGTAGACGGGCACTCCTTCCACAGACTTCCCTTCCTTTCCCGGTGTCACACCGGCAACAATTTTCGTGCCGTAGTCGAGACATTGCCGGGCATGAAAGGAACCTTCCCGTCCCGTGATTCCCTGCACCAGAACCTTCGTCTCTCTATGAATTAATATACTCACCGTTGGTCTTTCCCGCAATCGATGGGGTTTGTCTTTCCCTTTTATCTTAATCATAATCTTACTCATAATCTTAATCGCATTTTGCCGTTCTCTTTTTGACTGTTTCGAAAGAGAGTGAAAAGATTAAGATTACGATTAAAATTATGAGAAAGAATACACTCCTTATACGATCAGGAACTCCTCCCCACACTCCCGACGATCTTTGTCGCCGCTTCCAACATGTCTGAGGCCGTTTCGATCTTCAGTTTCGATTTTTGAAAGATCGTCCGCCCTTCCTTGACATTGGTCCCTTCGAGACGGACAACGATGGGGAGGTTCATCTTCAGCTTGGCTGCCGCTTCCACGACCCCTTCCGCAACCCGGTCACAACGGACAATCCCGCCAAAGATATTGATCAACACCCCCCGTACCCGTGAATCGTTCAGGAGGATGCCGAAGGCCTTTTCAATCCGCTCCACATCCGCGGCGCCGCCAACGTCGAGAAAGTTGGCGGGCATGCCCCCCACATACTGGATCATGTCCATCGTGGCCATGGCAAGTCCTGCGCCGTTGACCATACATCCGATGTTTCCCTCCAAGCGGATATAACTCAGACGGGACTCCCTGGCCTCCCGTTCCAGGGGATCTTCCTCTTCAGGATCGCGCATCGCTTCAATCTCCGGCTGTCGGAAGAGGGAGTTATCGTCAATGAGGATTTTCGCATCAAGGGCCACCAGACGGTGGTCCCCTGTCACCACGAGAGGGTTGACCTCCACAAGAGAACAATCCCTGGCGATAAAGGTACTGTAAAGATTGGAAGCCACCTGCAGAAAAGACGGCATCAACTGCTTCCCGATCTTCAGGGCATGGGCCATGCGACGGACATGAAAGGGTCTCAAACCCAGGGCAGGATCAATAAAGAATCTATGGATCTTCCGAGGATGGTGAACCGCAAGTTCTTCAATATCCATTCCTCCCGATTCACTGGCCAGGACCACAGGCGAAGCCGAGTCCCGGTCCAAGGTGATCGCAAGATAAAGCTCCCGGTGAATCTCCAACGCCCGTTCCACCAGGACTTTTCGCACCAAAGCCCCAACCGATCCGGTCTGGGGTGTGACCAGTTTTTCCCCCAGCAGTCCCCCGGCAATCGATTGAGCCTCGGAGGCATCTGCCGCCAGCCGGATCCCGCCTCCCTTTCCCCGGCCGCCGGCATGAACCTGGGCCTTGACAGCGACGCGCCCTGTGATCTTCTCGGCAACCTTCTTCGCCATCTCCGGTGTGGTGGCAGGATGACCGAAGGGAACAGGAACACCGAAGTCCTGGAGGATCGCCTTGGCCTGGTATTCGTGAATTTTCATTTTACAGGAACCATCACATTTTCGGATTGTTCTTATCTATCTATTCCCAGGCTTTACTTTTTCGAAAGTCCGGGCCAGAGGATCTTCTTCTTCAACTCCGCAATCGCCTTCGTGACGTTGATCTCCTTCGGGCAGGTCTCCACACAATTGAAGATCGTATGACACTTGTAGGGACCGGTCAAATCATTGAGGATCTCAAGACGTTCCTTTCCCGCCTGGTCCCGGCTATCGAAGACAAAACGATGGGCCTTGAGGAGCGCCGCAGGCCCCAGGTAGGCCTTGTCATACCAGTAGGTGGGGCAGGCCGAGGTGCAGGAACCGCAGAGGATGCATTTGGTAGATTCATCGATGCGGGCCCGCTCTTTGGGACTCTGAAGGCGTTCCTTTTCCGGCGGTGGCTCGTTGTTGACGAACCAGGGTTTCACTGAATCATTTCGTTCGAAGAAGTCGTCCGTATCGACGATGAGGTCCTTGATCACGGGAAAACCCTTCAGGGGATCGATCCGGATTGCTCCCCGCTTTTTCAGGTCCTGCACAAGGGTCTGGCAGGCAAGCCGGTTCTTTCCGTTGATCATCATGGCATCGGAACCGCAGACACCGTGGGCACAGGAACGCCGGAAGGAGAGGGTCCCGTCGAGTTTCCATTTGATCTCATTAATGCAATCGAGAATCCGCCAGTCCGGCTGCACGTCGATCCGGTACTCCTGGTACCGCGGGGCCGAATCGTTTTCCGGGTCGAAACGGAAGATTCGGAAACATCGTTCCATCTCAATAGGTCCTTTCCTTCGGTTGAAAACGGGTGATCGTCACCGGTTTATAGAAGATCTCAGGCCCTTGGTCCCCTTTACGAATCAAGGTATGCTTCAGGAAGTTCTCATCGTCCCGGTCGGGATAGTCTTCCCGGAAGTGCGCCCCCCGGCTCTCTTTACGTGCCAGGGCGCCGGCAACCATCGTCTCGGCAAGGGAGAGAAGATCACCCAGCTCCCAGGCTTCTATAAGGTCGGTATTGCAGATCCGGCCACGGTCCATGATCCGGATGCCGGCATATCGGGTACGAAGCCGCGCCAGGTCGGCCTGTGCCTCCCGGAGAAGCTGCTCACTGCGGAAGACGGAACAGCGGAACATCATCACCTCCTGGAGCCGCGACCGGATTCCGTTGGCCGTCTCTTCGCCGGAACCGCTCAAAAGATCCTCGATGCGTAGACGGGCTCCATCGGCGGCATCGGCGGCAGGTTCGCCTATATCGAAACCGCTAATATCGGCCAGGATCCGCTTCCCCGCCCGTCTGCCGAAGACGACGATATCGAGGAGGGAATTGCAGCCGAGGCGGTTTCCACCATGAACGGAAACGCAGGCGCACTCCCCTGCAGCATAGAGGCCGGAGACGGAGGTTCCTTGGTCATCAATGACCACCCGGCCGTCCACATCGGTAGGAATCCCTCCCATAGCGTAATGGGCCGTCGGCTGGACAGGAATCGGCTCCCGGATGGCGTCAACACCGATATAGGTCAAGGCGAAACTATGGATATCGGGGAGCTTTTCAAGAATTTTTTTCTTGCCGAGTTGGCGGATATCGAGATGGACATAGTCCTTCCCTCCGATCCCCCGCTTTTCGCGAATCTCCCGGTAAATCGCCCGGGAGACAACGTCCCGCGGGGCGATGTCCTTCATCGACGGGGCATAGCGCTCCATGAATCGCTCCCCCCGCCCGTTAAGAAGAATCCCCCCCTCCCCACGGGCACCCTCGGTAATAAGGATTCCCAACTTGTAGATCCCCGTGGGATGAAACTGGATGAACTCCATATCCTCCAGGGGAATCCCCGCGGCATAGGCCATGGCCATGCCGTCCCCGGTATTTGCGTGTGCGTTGGAGGTGGTCTTGAAGACCCGGCCGTAGCCTCCCGTGGCGAGAAGGACCGCCTTGGCATGAAAGAGATGAATCCCACCGTGGATGACGTCCCAGGCAACCAGACCCTGGACGCGCCCCTCTTCCAGGATCAGGGAAAGAGCGAAATATTCCGGATAGAAGCGAACCTTCTTCTTCAGACAGTGTTCATAGAGGGTATGAAGGATCACATGCCCCGTCCGGTCCGCCGCATGGCAGGCCCGGGTGGCCGAGTGCCCCCCGAAGGGACGCTGCGAAATCCGTCCGTCCGGCAGGCGGCTGAAAGGTACTCCAAGATGCTCCAGATCATAGACCGTCTGCGGCGCCTCCGAGCAGAGTACCTCGATGGCATCCTGATCCCCGAGGTAATCGCTCCCCTTGACCGTATCAAAAATATGTTTCTCACAGGAGTCGTCGTCCACGTTACTCAAGGCCGCTGCGATCCCCCCCTGGGCGGCACCGGTATGGGACCGTGTAGGAAAGACCTTGCTGAGGACCGCTACGTCTGCACCATCAGACACCTCCAGGGCCGCACGGAGTCCGGCGCCGCCGGCACCGACGATCAGCACATCATGGCGGTGCACTGTGGGAGAGGAAAAATTTGTCATAAAGGAGATGTCCCCTTACGATTGAACCGTGAAAACCGCGATGGAATAGGCACCGATCGAGAAAAAGACCAGCGCCACCGTCCAGAGCAGGAGGAGAAGCCTGCGCTGGTTCTTGCGTGAATGGACATACTCCAGGACAATCGTCTGAAACCCGTTGAAACCATGGAAAATTGCAAGGGTCAGAAAAAGGATGTCAAAGGTCTTCCAGTAAGGCGAGGCCAGGCGGGCCGCCACCGTCCGGTAGGTCACAAATCCTTCCTGGAAATAATGGAGGAAGTAGAAGTGGGTCAGCAGCAGGACCAGCAACCCCGCCGCCGTGAGCCGCTGCAGGAACCAGAGGAAGATCCCCCCCGACCGTCTCGTATCCGCAAATGTCATAACGTTCCTCAGCCGGGGAAATTCCTACCCAGAAGATCCAGAATCGGCACGGCCCCGATCAGCAGAATCACCATCGCAAGCCCGGTCAATACGAAGAAGAGCCCCTTCTGATGACGGACGCCCCATCCGGTATCAATCAGGAGGAGACGCACCCCGTTCAGGGTATGATAGAGAACCGTGCCCAACAAGCCGACTTCAAACAACAGAAAGAGGGGGGCCTGCACCGTTGCCATGACGTGATTGAATCCTTCCGGACCATGACTGATCGTGCGGACTACCCAGATATGGATCACCAGGTAAAGGGACAGGAGAAGACCCGTAATCCGGTGAAGCACCCAGGCAAGGAATCCGACATGCCATTGATACCGTTGTGCCGACATCTACAGCAGCCTTTCGTAAAGAAAGCGATCCACCAGAAAAAGAAGAAAATCGATGAAGTGCTTACAACTATACCGAAGAAGGAATAACTTTTCAATGGAATTTCTCAATATACCGATCGCAGGAACAAAGAAAAGCCGGGACCGGTCGTCCGGCCCCGGCAGGAAGGATCAAGGGGATCAGCGGGGAAGGTCATGACGTTTTACCGAAACCGTCACGCGAGGTTTGATTTTTCCCAGAAGTTTTTCACCGATTCCCTTGACCTGCAGGAGGCCTTCGATCGAAGCGAAGGGACCCTTCTTTGTTCGGTAGTCGATGATGGCCTGGGCCTTTTTCTCCCCGATCCCGGGCAGAGCGCTGAGTTGTTCGGCGCTTGCCTTGTTCAGATCGATTTGTTCCGTTTTCAGCTTCGTGGAAACGGCGGAATCCCCCGCAATGACTGTTGCACTCCCGAAAGCGACCAGGAGCAGGACGGTAAAAATCATGGTGAATGGATAGACTCTTCGCATGATGTTTTCTCCTTTTTGTGAACGACTTGTGTGGAAGCAGAAGGACTTCTTGTGAAAGTTGGATCACCCCCCTTGAAATGGATTTTGAATGGAATGTCGATTTTAGAGATGAAGGGGGTGCAGACTCGTGCGGATTTCTGCCTTAGAAGATAATGTACTTAAAAAGTATTGCTGAAGATAACATCCGCAATAAGGAGAGTCAAGTTATTTTATCCTGTTTTTCCCACCATGAACCATGAAGGTCCGGAATGAGGAAAAAGCGAAAAGAATAACATTTGCAGACAGGATCTACAGGATGAACAGGAGTAAAAGATCAAAATTCCTGTTGACGGATAGAGAGCACACTTGATAAGTTCTATAAAAATCTGATCACGCAAGCAACGGAGCCCTCATTTATGAAAGCATGGACCATCATTTTTTCCCTCTGTCTCTTCATCTCCTCTGCCCTGCCGTTAACGCTGCACGCGGAAGATCGTTATGTGCCGGGGGAACTTCTGGTTCGGTACAAATCGCAGGTCTCCTCCTCGGCGGTGGCCCGCTCCCTGAGTGCAAAGGGTGTCGAACGCCTCGACGGTTCCCGTAGGAGGAACCTTCACCATGTCCGACTTCCCGAAGGAACTTCCGTGGCAAGGGCTCTGCAGGAGTTCCGGAACGACCCTGACGTCCTCTATGCCGAACCGAACTACATCGTTCATGCCCTGGCCCAGAATTTCCCCAATGAAAAAACAAATGCAGCGACGCAGGAAAAATGGGAGCAACAGTGGGGCCTACACAATACGGGCCTGGCAATCGGGACAGGCAACACCACCGGCACGACCGACGCCGACATCAATGCTCCCGAGGCCTGGTCGATCGAAACGGGATCGGCAAACACGGTGATTGCCATTCTCGATACGGGGATGGACCTGGATCACCCCGACCTGGATGACCGGATCTGGACCAACAGCGGGGAGACGGCCGGAAACTCCCGGGATGATGACAGCAACAGCTACGTCGATGACCGTCAGGGCTGGGATTTTATCAACGACGACAACGATCCCAATGACGACAACTTCAGCGTAGGGAGCAACAAGAACAACCACGGCACTCATATCGCCGGGATCATCGGCGCCGAAGGGAACAACAGTACTGGGATCGCCGGAATCAACTGGGATGTTGACCTCATGATCCTCAAGGTTCTGGATGCCAACGGAGAGGGACCTGTCGACAAAATTATTCTCGCCATCGATTACGCCATCGACAAAGGAGCGCAGATCATCAATGCCAGTTGGGGCCTGACCAGTTTCAGCCAAACCCTCTACGATTCCATGAAGGATGCCCGGGACAACGGACTCCTTGTGGTCGCCGCAGCAGGGAACACTGGAACCGTGGAATATCCAGCCCGGTACAATCTCGACAATATCATCTCCGTTACTGCCACGGACCTTGATGACAACCTGGCCGACTTCGGCACCGGCACCAAGGCGGCCGTCAGCGCCCGGGACGTTGATCTCGGTGCACCGGGTGAATTGATCTACAGCACCTTCATCGTCGGAGATGCACCGGCCAACCAGTCCGACAATACCCAGGATTATTACTGGAAGGACGGCACCTCCCAGTCCACGGCCTTCGTTACCGGTGTGGCCGGGCTTCTTCTGTCCGATAACTCGATCTTGACGCCCGACCAGATCAAGGCCAGGATCCTGGGGAGTGTCGAAACATTATCCATCACCGACACCTCGATACTGAATTCGACTGCCAGCGGCGGTCGTCTGGATGCAGAGAAAGCCTTGACCAGCCAGATCGTCGTCGTCCCTTTCGGCACGTCGCTCCTGAAAGGGGAGATCCGCCAGTTCACCCTCGACGGCGCCACCGCCACCGACTGGAGCACCAGCAATGTAAACGTGGGAACCATCGACGCCAACGGCCTCTTCACCGCCGAAGGGGCAGGTTCCTGCACCGTCTCCGCAAACAATGAGACCTACCCTTCCGGCACAATCTACGTCGAGGAAATCACCGTCAGCACCGATGTCACCTCCCTCGATCCGGGTGAAACCGCAACGATCACCGCTTCCGGAGGGACCGCCCCCTATACCTACACAAG
>CAYQVN010000047.1:0-10513 GCA_964420895.1 uncultured Nitrospirota bacterium
ATCCTGGAGGAGACTGTTACGCCGCCACGCAAGTCGCTCTATGGTCCCCCGAGGATGGCGATGACCGGCCCTGCAAATAAAGCGCCCCTTCCTCCCCCCCTCCCCACGCCGGACTCCCTCTTGAAGGTCGCCATCGAGGCGGCCAAGATCTCCGGACGGATCCAGGTGCGCAGCCTGAAGCGAACCTTGAAGATCCAGATCAAGGGGGAGTCGACAAATCTCGTGACAGACGTGGATCTGCGATGCGAGAAGCGGATCCTCGCCCACCTGAAGAAACATTTCCCCGACCATGAATATGTCGCCGAGGAAGGGGGGAAAAGCCGGCAGACCTCTCCCTTTCGATGGCTCATCGATCCCCTCGACGGGACCACGAATTATGCCCACGGCTATCCGGCCTTCTGCACCTCCATCGCCCTGGAAAAAAACGGGGTCATCGAGGTCGGCGTCGTCTACGATCCGGTCCGGAAGGAACTCTTCACCGCCCGGAAGGGCAAAGGCGCCTATTTAAACGGGGAGCCGATCACACCTTCCGGAATCGAGGATCTGGAACAGGCCTTGCTGGTCACCGGTTTCCCTTACGACATCCAAAGGTCGGAGAAGAATGTCGACCAGTTCCACCGCTTCCTGCTCCGGGCACAGGCGGTCCGGCGGGATGGATCCGCCGCCCTTGATCTCTGTTACACGGCCATGGGAAGATTCGACGGCTACTGGGAGTTTTCCCTCGCCCCCTGGGATCTCGCAGCGGGCAGCCTGATCCTGACAGAGGCAGGAGGGAAGGTCACCTCTCCTACGGGCAGGACCCTTTCCATCTACCGGGGCGATATCCTCGCCAGTAACGGTCCCCTCCACGCCGCCATGCTCCGAGTCCTCCGGCGGAGGAAAGGGAGACGCCATCGTCAGAACTGACAGGTCCATTCCAGCGCGCAGGCACCACATTCACTCTTTTTCACCTCTTTGCCGCAATGCTGCAGGATGCCCAGATGGGCAAGGGCGAAGTCGTACTTGACGGGGTCCTCCGGATCCAACCGCCTGAGATTCTCCGTAATCTCGAGGACCGTCCCCCAGTCGGCTGCCGCTCGTCTCGTCAGGCCGATCCGTCTTGCGATCCGTGCAACATGGGTATCGAGGGGAATCAATAATCTGGCCGGTGAAACCTCCGTCCAGAGACCGAAATCGAGGTCGTCATCCCGCCGGACCATCCAGCGAAGATACATATTGAGCCGTTTGCAGGCGCTTTTCTTCCGGGGAGAGGGGAGAAGGAAACGGACTCCCGCTGCAGGGGGAAGTGGTCTAACACCGTACAGCGGGCCATAGTCCAGAGAAAGGAGATGATCCACAAAGCGGGTCAGGGCCGGGCCGAGATCGGAATGCGCCGGAGAATCACCACTGAGAAAGAGGGCCTTTATGGAGCCGAATTCTTTCAGGACCTGTTGAAGCCCCAGCAGAAGACAGAGCAGGTCCTGATCATTATTGAAGCGATGAACCAGTCCCGCGAACTTCGGCCCGTCCCGCGTGAGTTCAAAGTTCCGCACGAAGGCATCGGGTGCGCCCCCCATGGGGGCAAAGATCCGTTCCAGGGTTTTCAGGATCTGCGGTACCCGCCCATAGGAGAAAGTGGCGGCAATCAGGCCGGCCACCTCCCGGTCTTCCGATCGCGTAAAACGATGGACCACGGAAAGGGGATCGGCCTCCAGATGACGGATATCGTAGGTCCGGTAAAGAAGGTCGAGGGATTGCTTGAGACGGGGGATCTCCATAATAATGGAATTACTTCGCCCCTTTCCCCTTCTTCCAGGAAAAAGCGGAGGGGGACTCGACCTGATAGAAAGCCGCCCGTCCAGGGTAGCGGGCCGCCGTGCCAAGCTCTTCCTCGATCCGCAGGAGGCGATTATACTTGGCAATCCGCTCGCTCCGGCTGGTGGAGCCCGTCTTGATCTGTCCCGTCCCGGCCGCCACGACAAGATCGGCAATGGTGGTATCTTCCGTCTCTCCGGATCGATGTGAGACGACCGAGGTATAGCAGGCATGGCGTGCCAGCTCAATCGCCTCGAAGGTCTCCGTCAGGGTCCCGATCTGGTTCAATTTGATCAGGATGGAATTGGTCACCTTCCGGTCGATCCCCATCTGGAGACGTTTCGTATTGGTTACGAAGAGGTCGTCCCCCACCAGTTGGATCCTGGCGCCGAGTTTCTCCGTCATGATCGCCCACCCCTTCCAGTCATCCTCGGCCATCCCATCCTCGATGGAAATGATCGGATACTGCCGGACAAGGTTCTCATAATATTCGACCATCCTGGCAGGGCTCTTTTTCGAGCCGTCGGACTTTTTAAAGACGTATTTGCCCTTCTCATAAAACTCGCTGGCCGCAGGATCAAGAGCCAGGGCGACCTCACGGCCCGGTTTGTAACCGGCCCGAACGATGGCCTCCAGGATCACCTCGACGGCTTCCTCGTTGGAGGAAAGATTCGGTGCAAAACCGCCCTCGTCACCGACTGCGGTATTGTATCCCTTTTTTTTGAGAATTGCCTTTAATGCATGAAAGACCTCGGCTCCCATCCGGAGGGCTTCGGAAAATTTCTTCGCTCCCACGGGCATAACCATGAACTCCTGGAGATCAACATTGTTATCGGCGTGGGAACCGCCGTTTAAGATATTCATCATCGGCACGGGAAGGAGATTGGCCTGTACCCCTCCCAGGTAACGGTAAAAAGGAATCTCAAGCGCCGCGGAAACCGCCCGGGCCGCCGCAATGGAACAACCGAGAATCGCATTGGCTCCCAGTTTTCCCTTGTTGGCCGTTCCATCGAGGCGGATCATGAGGGCATCGAGTTGTTGCTGTTCCAAAGCATCCTTCCCCTTGAGCTTTGGTGCGATGATACGGTTAACATTCTGTACCGCCTTTTTGACCCCCTTGCCGAGATACCTTTTGGAATCTCCGTCACGCAGTTCCACCGCCTCATGTTCTCCCGTGGAGGCCCCTGAAGGGACTGCCGCACGCCCCGTGACCCCACAAGTCAGGGTGACATCGACTTCAACCGTCGGATTACCCCGTGAATCCAGAATCTCACGCCCCTTCACTTCTGTTATGCCGGTCATTCAAGATTCTCCTTTCCTGGAAGAAAAAATTCAAAGCACCCTTTTGAATGATTTTTCAAATTATTACCATACCCCTCAAAGGATGTCACGTTTTTTCATTTCTGATCCTCTTTGTTGATACTGCGGCACGCAAATGCCACCCGTTTTACGAATAGAGCCACTTGGAGCGGACAAAGAGTGAAAAAACGCACCGTAATGCAAATCTGTCACAATAGTGTAACTGATCAGGATCATTACATTTTTCAAAAGGCCGATCTTTCCCGACGAGGTAATTTGTCCCAAAACCGCCCATCCGGATTTCGGACAAAGGGGAGTCATAAATGATATTTCATATTTGATTTCAAAGGCTTGCAACCAATCTGGCCAATCCACAAGGTTTTGGCACGTGGCTTGCTATTACAAATTGTTGGCAACAACAGAGGAATAAAAGTTTGACATCACCCCCCCATGATGTCATTCCAAAAAGGCGTCCCGAAGTATAAGGACGCCTTTTTATTTGTTTTCATATGGTTTGAAAGATTTTGTATAGTAATGCTTCAAGAAGAAACTCACCCCCCCAAGAAACCGGAATGTCCAATAACCATAAGTAATTTCAAGGAAAATTAACTCTTTTCAAAATATTCTCCCTTCATGCCTCCCATTTCGGTCAAAAATGAAGTTTGATAATATGAAGTTATAATGATAAACTCTGTCTAATTTTTGACGCCTCTGTTCTTTTGTATCCGATTTGCGGTACAACGTTCCATCATTTACAAAAGTATCGTTCTTTGCAATATAGGAAAAAAATCACCTAATAAGTGAAAAGTTTTTCCTTTTTTCTGTAAATTTTTACACACTGCACCGTAACGGTATGACCGACAATCCTGAGTCGGAGAGGAATGGGTGAGAAGTTTTTCCCTATAAGCCCTTGTTTTGCAAAGGTTGCCGGCAAGTCCCGGAAAGATTGAGACCTGCAATGAACCGAGGCATCACCTTTGGCATGGCTTTTGCTATTTCATTACATGGAACGTCCGGTTCTCTGCAGAGGATCTGCAGGTTTGCCGCGTCCTGAGTGGTAAGGACACAAAATGGGAAGCAAGAAGAATGTCTGACCCCAGACGATTTATCAAAGATCCGACTGCCCGGAAATACATGCTCGATATCTCCCCGGATATCAGTCAGGACTTTGCTTCAAGAAGATTTCAGGAGATCAACATCCTGCTGAAAGCCGGTATGATCTCCAACCTGAACATGGAGTTCAAGGTCTCCCTTCATGTACTCTGTGATCTGATCAGCGAAATGATCCCCTACGACCGGGCCTTGCTCTACCTGCGAGACAACGATCTCGATATGGTCACGCCTTTCATTGTCCGAGGGTTTTCGCAAAAGATCGCCGAGCCTCTGCAACAGGGGAACATTTTTGCAGAATGGTGCATGCAGAGTGGAAAGACCTTCTTCATCCCCTTCAGCAGCGACAAAGAAGTGAACCGGGATCTGGCCTATATTGATGCCTCTTCGATGATCTCCGTACCGATCTATGAGAGCAACAACATCATCGGGACCCTGCAGCTCTTCGGCAATAAAGCGAACTTCTTTGCCGAAGACGACGCCAAACTTCTCTGGCTCCTCATGATCCAATCGGAGGCCCTTTTCCGGGATTATGAAGCCAACGGTCCGGAAGACGCCGCCTCTTCTCAGCACAGCCTTCCGGGACAGGCGAATCTCTCGCAGTTCCATGAACAGCTGGAAAGAGAGATCGGGAGGGCGAAACGCCGGAAAAATCCCATGTCCCTTCTTTTGATAGAGATGGACCGCTGGAACGAATACAACCAGCAATATGGGCACCTCAAAGGCGAACAGACGCTCAACGAAATCAGTTCCATCCTCATGAATCAGATTCGGCAGATCGATACCGTCTGCCGGTACGGAGAGGATCGTTTTGCCTTGATCCTGACGGAGACCGACCGGAAAGGCGGGCTGGTTTTTGCCGACCGGCTGCGGAAAACGATCAGCCGGCACCTCTTCCAGGATGAACGGGGCGAGCGGTCCGTACGGATCACCATCAGTGCCGGGCTGGTCACCTTTCCCTTTGATGCCCAGGAGAAACTGGCCCTGATTCATTCCATGGAACAGTCCCTGCGCACCGCCAAGGAACAGGGGGGAAACCAGGTCACCCAATACCCGCAACAGGATCCTCTCGCAACGGAGTCCGATGCCCTGACACAACAGCTCGACCTGAACCGGGTCACCCGCACTATTCATTCCGTTTTCAACATGGAACGACTGATTGAGTTAATCGTAGAGATCGCTATGGAGGCCCTCCATGCCGAGAAAGGTTCCCTCCTCCTTGCGGAACCCGGGACCGACCAGTTCGTGATCAAAGCCGCCTGCGGTTTCGGCAAGTACACCGACCTGATCAAGAATACGCGGGTCCCTGCGGACAAAACAGTGACCGGTTGGGTCGCTGCGGGGAAGAAACCGGTCGTATCCGAAAATATCGAAAATATCCCCGAGGTCCACAAGAACCTCTACAAAGATTATAAGAACGATTCCTTCCTGTCGATCCCGCTTCTGTCAGGCAAGAAAACCCTGGGCGTGATTCATCTCTCAAACAAGGACAACGGAGGATCCTTCACGGAAGAGGACTTACATCAAATCCTCCCCTTAAGCAGTCACCTGGCGAGTTTTCTCCAGGAAGGGCTCCGTTTCGAAGAGATTCAGCACAGCTTCTCCAAAACGGCTCTGGCTTCGCTGGCCATGGTTCTGGAAGCCAAGGACACCTTCCACAACGGCCATTCGGAGCGTGTCGCCCGGTACACGGAAAACCTTGCAAAACAGATGAAGCTGCCACGACCGGAGATCGAAAAGCTGACCCTCTCTGCCCGCCTCCATGATATCGGGAAAATTGCCATCCGGAGTGAATTGTACAATAAAAAGGGGAAGCTCTCCGAAGAGGAGACCGCCATCATCCGGCGTCACCCCTTCTTCAGCTGGAAGATCCTGGATGCCCTGGCAACAGAAGAGGAAGAGGTCAAGAATACCGTGCTGCAACATCATGAAAAATTGAACGGCTCCGGATATCCATACGGCCTGGTGGGAGATCAGATCCCTCTTCCCTCCCGCATCCTTTGCGTCGCCGACACCTTTGTCTCCATGACTTCCAAGCGAGCCTGGAGAAAATCCTTCACCAAGGAAGCCGCCCTGAAAGAAATGCAGAACCTCGCCAATGTCCATTTCGACCCGCAGGTCTTGCAGAAACTCTCCGAGATTATCCACTGATGAAGATGAAGTGTAAGACTACGATTAAGAATGGGAGGGAATGGCCTTTTTCCCGACTCCCCCGAAGGGGGAGAATAACCCCTTCACGAAGCCGAGCATTATAGGCATCACGCAGATTGATCGGTATGCTTCTTGCGGCAGTCTTTGGGATCCCCCGACGGGGGAACTCTTTTCATACCTCACCCGCCTCCCTTGTAGGAGAGAACACCGAGCAAAGCGATAAAAACGGTCAGGATCACCCAGACCCAGATTTCATTCATAATCAACACTCCTGCCGACGGCAGGGATCAACTCCCTCAGGTAAAACCTCCCCGGGGAGCACATCCGCCACCTCCCGGGCTTCCTCCAAAACCTCCGGTGCCATGAACCGTTGAAGCCGACATCAACTTTGAACAGTCGCTCTCACCGCACTTCGGACACTGCACCCCGTCGGCCGAGGCACCGAGTTTCTGGAGAACCTCAAAAATCTCACCACATCCGGAACATGAATATTCGTAAAAGGGCATAAACTTCAAAATCCTTTCCCACATAAATCTGAAACATCCACACTCAACTATCTAAAATATAGTGAATAAACCGGAAAGAGTCAAGGGAGATTCTCTTTTACCCCAAGTATATTTTATGGTATTGTAAAATCAAACTTTGAAGGATCACTACAAATACTCCTGCAATATAAGGCCATCAACTACGTATCGAGGGACCATGATCGACCCGACGATTCACATTTTCTATAAGGCAGCACAAAAGCTGAATTTTTCAGAAGTCGCCCAGGAACTCTATCTGACCCAGCCGGCCGTAACCTTCCAGATCAAGAAACTGGAAAACGACCTCGGAACGAACCTTTTTTACCGTGAAAAGAACCGGGTCGCCCTCACCGAGGCGGGAGAGGTCCTCTATCAGCATGCGAAGAAGATCCTGACCTGCTATGAGGAGGCGGAAAGGGAGGTCGGAAAAATCAGTGGCATCGTGCAGGGGCGCATCGTCGTCGGCGCCAGCACCACCATGGGAGAATATATCCTGCCGCGCCTTTTAGGGCAACTGAAGGAACGATATCCTCGCCTGGAACCGCTGCTTATGATCGGCAATTCCGACCGGATCTTGAACGGGGTCATCCGTCGTACCCTCGACGTGGGGATCCTGGCCGAGGAAGTGCTCCACCGGGAATTGCACCAGGAGACAATACTGAAAGATGAACTGGTTCTCATTGCCGCCCCAAGCCACCCCATTGCTCGGAAGAAAGGGGTAACTCCGGAGGTTCTCTACCGCTATCCATTTATTGCACGGGAACGGGGGTCGGGGACACGGAAGGAGACAGAGATCGGACTGGAAAAGGCGGGAATCAACCCCCGGGAACTGCACATTTCCATGTGGCTGGGCAGCGGAGAAGCTGTCAAAGGGGCTGTGGAGGCCAATCTTGGGATCGCGATCCTCTCCCGATGGGCCGTACAGAAAGAACTCCGCCTAGGCTCCCTGCAGATCGTACCGATCAAAAACGTACAACTCATCAGGGACTTCAAGCTCGTCCGCTACAAGAAGAAACAACTCTCTCGTGCCCTGGAACACTTTGTCGATTTCCTGAGAAACTACGATTGGCAAACCCTCTAAAGCGGTCCCTTCCGGATGGCCATCAGGGCTGCATCATTTCCCCGATTTCTTTTTGGCCGTTTTTTTCCGAACCACCTTTTTCTTCACGGGGGCTGCTTTCTTCTTCACTGTTTTTTTCGCCGGGGCGCTCTTTTTCCGGGCCACCGTCTTCCGGGAAGCGCTCTTTTTGCGTCCTTTTCCGGCTGGCAGCAGCGCAATGTCGAGAACCTCATCCATTCGTTCCACGGGAATGAATTCCAGGTTCTTTCTCACTTTGGGCGGAAGCTCCAGAAGGTCCTTCTCGTTCTTCTTCGGGATAATCACCTGCCGGATCCCGGCCCGAAGAGCAGCCATCGATTTCTCCCGGAGACCTCCGATGGGCAGCACCCTGCCCCGGAGGGTGACCTCCCCCGTCATAGCCAGATTCTTCTTGATGATCCGGTTGGTGAAAACCGAGGCCAGTGCCGTTGCCATGGTAATCCCCGCCGAAGGGCCGTCCTTGGGAATGGCGCCTGCCGGCACATGGACATGGATATCATTCTGGGCGAAAGTCGACTCCTTGATGCCGAGCTTCTGAGCACGGGAACGGATAAAACTCATCGCCGCCTGGGCGGACTCCTTCATGACATCTCCAAGTTGCCCGGTCAGGACAAGCCCCCCCTTTCCTTTCATCCGGGTTGCCTCGATGAAGATCAGGTCCCCACCACTCTGGGTCCAGGCCAGACCGGTGGCGACACCGACCTGATTGTCCTCCATCTCCATTTCCGGAAGAAACTTGGGAGGCCCCAGGTACTTGTGAAGATTGTTTGTTGTCACCAGATATTTTTTATCCTTCCCCTCGGCAACCTTTCGTGCGATCTTCCTGCAGAGACGGGCAATCTCCCGCTCCACGTTCCGAAGGCCCGCTTCCAGGGTATAATGGGTGATCAGATCGAGAATTGCCGAATCGGAAATCGACAGGGTCTTCTCCGTAATGCCATGCTCTTCCAGCTGACGGGGGAGCAGGTACTGTCGCGCGATCATCAGTTTCTCTTCATGGGTGTAACCGGCAAGATACAAAACCTCCATACGGTCCCGCAAGGCTGAGGGAATCGGGTCGAGCAGGTTTGCCGTTGTGATGAACATCACATTGGAAAGATCGAAGGGAACATTCAGATAATGATCGGAAAAGGTGTTGTTCTGTTCCGGATCTAAGACCTCGAGCAACGCCGAGGAGGGATCTCCCCGGAAGTCGGAACCGAGTTTATCGATCTCATCCATCATGAAGACCGGGTTGTGCGTCCCCGCCTGCTTGAGCCCCTGGATAACCCGGCCGGGCAGGGCCCCCACATAGGTGCGCCGGTGCCCGCGGATCTCCGCCTCATCCCGGACACCGCCGAGGGAGATCCGGACAAACTTCCGTCCCAGAGCGCGCGCAATGGAACGCCCCAGGGAGGTCTTTCCCACACCGGGAGGCCCGACAAAGCAGAGAATCGGCCCTTTCATCTTTTTCTTGAGTTTCCGGACACTCAGATACTCAAGAATACGCTCCTTCACCTTCTCCAGATCGTAATGGTCCTCGTCCAGGATCGCCTGGGCCTTGGGAATATCAAGGACATCCCGGGTCGTCTTGCTCCAGGGCATATCAATGAGCCATTCCAGATAGGTCCGCACTGTGGAGGCCTCGGCGGAATCGGGATGCATCTTCTCGAGCCGGCGAAGCTGTTTCTCCGCTTCCGGAAGGACCTTGGCAGGCATCTTGGCCTTCTCGATCTTGCCGCGCAGGTCATTGATCTCCTCAGCCCGTTCATCGACTTCTCCCAGTTCTTTCTGAATGGCCTTGAGCTGTTCCCGCAGGAAGTATTCCCGCTGGATCTTGTCCATCTCGCCCTTGGCCTCGGCCTGGATCTTCTGCTGAACCGAAAGGAGTTCAATCTCTTTGCTCAGATATTCGTTGACCTTCTGCAGCCGCTCCACGGAGTCAGTCAGTTCGAGAATCTCCTGGGCCTGGTCCACCTTCAGGCCGATATTGGAAGTAATCAGATCGGCCAGCCGGCCCGGATCATCGATGTTCTCGGCGATAATCAGAATATCGGGCAGGATCATCTTCCCCAGGGAGACCATGTTCTCTAACTGTTCCTTCACATTCCGGATCAGGGCCTCCACCTCTACCGTTACTTCCGGCAGGACCTCTTCCTGGATCTTCTCAATGGCCACCTTGAAGAAGGGCCGGCTCGATAAGAAGCTGGCGATCCGGGCCTTGGCCAGCCCCTGTACCAGGATCTTGATTCTTCCATCGGGAAGTTTCAGCATCCGCATGATCGTCGCTACCGTCCCGATGGAATGGATATCCTCCTGGGTCGGCTCCTCATCGTCGACCCTCTTTTGCGTGCTGAGAAGGATCAGACGATCACGGGAGAGGGCTTCGTCAATGGCACGGATTGAGACCTCCCGTCCTACGAAAAGGGGGAGAATCATAAATGGAAAGACCACCACATCCCGCACCGGTAAGAGCGGAATCTCTTCGGGGATGGTAATCTCTTCTTCCTTTTCTTCTTCTTTCGGATCGATGGTTTTCTCGTCGGACATCCATTCC
>CAYQVN010000048.1:0-10475 GCA_964420895.1 uncultured Nitrospirota bacterium
AAAGGGTGGAAATAGAAGGAAATTATCATGCCTCTCGATGCGGAAACCATCCGGAAGATCCGGAAGATCCACATCACCACCAATCACCTCGTTGATGACATCATGACGGGAGAATACCACTCGGCCTTCAAGGGACTCGGCATGGAGTTTGCCGAGGTACGGGAATACCAGCCCGGTGATGACATCCGGACCATCGACTGGAACGTGACGGCCCGGACGGGCCGCCCCTTCGTCAAGTCCTTTCAGGAGGAACGGGAACTGACGGTCATGCTGTTGGTCGATGTCTCCGCCTCAGGCACCTTCGGCACCTTCCGGACGAAGAACGAAGTTGCTGCCGAGATCGCCGCCACCCTCTCCTTTTCGGCCATTAAGAATCAGGACAAGGTGGGGCTACTCCTTTTTACTGATCGCGTGGAAAAATACATCCCCCCCCGCAAAGGTCGGGGGCACGTCTGGCGGGTCATTGAAGAGGTCCTCGAGTATCGGCCGCAGTACCGGGGGACCAATCTTTCCGAGCCGCTGGAATACATCAACCGGGTCCTGCGCCGCAAGACGATCTGTTTTCTCCTCTCCGACTTCCTCGCATCGGGATTTGAAAAGCCGCTGCGCGTGGCCTCCCGTCGTCACGACCTGATTGCCGTCACCCTCACCGACCCGCGGGAAACGGCACTTCCCGCCGTCGGCTTCGTCGAGATGGTGGACGCCGAAAGGGGAGAGACCCTCCTCGTGAACACCAACGATCCAGCAACTCGACGGGCATACGCCTCGAAGGTACAGCGGCAAGAGGAAGACCGATTGAAGCTTTTTCGATCCCTCGGGATCGACCGGATCGAGATCGGTACCGACCGCGCCTACGTGGATGACATCATGCGCTTCTTCCGGCTCCGGGAAAAGCGGAGAAGAGGATGAGATGAAGAACCTCCTGACGGACATTGCCATTCGGCGGGCCTTTCTTCTCCTGCTCCTTGCCCTGTTGACAATAGCCGCAGGCCCGGCGGACAAGAACGCCACCACCGGATCGGCGACAGTTCCCGTCATGCTGGAAGCCGGCCTCAGCCCGAAAGAGGCGACCATCGGCGACCGGGTGACCTATACATTGACACTGACCCGTTCCTCCGAGACCCTCCTGAAACTTCCGAAACCGCCCCATACCATCGACGGGATGACCCTGCTTGCGAGCCGGGAAACCGAACCGGAACGTGCAGAGGGAAAGATCATCGAGCAGGGGATCTACACCTACCGGGTCGACCGGACAGGAACAATCGATTTTCCCGCCGTGAGCGGGACCTATCTTGACGGAGGTGAAGAAAAAACCGTTTCAACCCCGGCGCTGACTCTACCCGTCCAATCGGTTCTTCCCGGCGACATGAAGGATATTCACGAGATCAAGGGGCTGGAACCGGCGGGGTTCTTTCTTCCTGCACCTTTCTACATCACTGCGGCCCTCCTCCTCTGCGTGCTCCTCGGCATTGTCTTTTGGAGGCACAGAAAAAAACGGGCCGCCATGACCTTTATCGAACCACTCCGGACTCCCCGGGAAGAGGCGGAAACCGCACTGAAGGAACTTGCGGCCATGGACCTGATCGAGAAGGGGGAATTCCGGAAATACTGTTTTCTGCTTTCAGAGATCTTCCGGAGATATATCGAACGGCGCTTCCGCTTTCCCGCCGTGGAGTCGACCTCCGAGGAGATCCGCCGCCACTTGGGCGCCCTTCCGGTCGGAGAGCACGTGAAGGAGGAGGTCCGCCTCTTTCTTGTCAACACCGACCGGGTAAAATATGCAGGCGCCGCGCCCGCCCGGAAGGAGGTCGACGGGGAGACAGCACGGGTTCAGACCTTCCTGGAGACCACATCCCGGGAAGAGATCGCCGCAAGGGAGGAAGACCATGTGGCGCTTTGAAGATCCCTTAAACCTGATCCTCCTCCTTCTCATCCCCCTTTGGCTTTTTGTACGCCAAAGGCGGCAAAAAGGGGCGCTTCTATTTTCAGGCCTGGAGAATATCAAGGGCCTTCCCCGCAAAGGGGCAATCCTTGCACAGGTCGGTCCTCTGCTCCTTCGAACGGCGGCCCTCCTCCTGATGATCATCGCCCTCGCCCGGCCCCAGTCGGGCCGGACCAGCACGGAGGTCCTTACCGAGGGGATCGACATCCTCCTCACCCTTGACACCTCGGGGAGCATGGAAGCCCTCGATTTTGAGATCAAAGGGGAGCGGATCAACCGTCTCGCCGTGGTGAAGAAGGTAGTGGCCCAATTCATCGAGGGAAGAGAACAGGACCGTATGGGAATGATCGTCTTCGCGGGAAACGCCTACACCCAGTGCCCCCTTACCCTTGACCGGGAGGTCCTGCTGACCCTCCTCGAAAAGGTGGAGATCGGTCCGGCCGGGGATGGAACGGCCATCGGATCGGCCCTGGCCACGGCGGTGAAGCGCCTTAAGGACTCAAAGGCAAAATCAAAGGTGGTGATTCTCCTCACCGACGGGCGGAACAACACCGGGAAGATCGACCCGGAGACGGCTGCCAAATTGGCAAAGAGCTATGACATCAAGGTCTACTGTATCGGCGCCGGGACGAAGGGCCCTGCCCCTTTCCTGGTCGACTCCTTCTTCGGGAAACGCTATGTCTACCAGGATGTGGATATCGACGAGGAGACCCTGAAGATGATTGCTGATACCACGGGGGGAAAATATTTTCGGGCCACCGACACGGAAGGGTTAAAAGCAATCTATAAAAAGATCGACTCCATGGAGAAGACCAAGGTCGAGGTCAAGGAATACAACGAGTATACGGAGGAGTTCCCCTATTTCCTCGTCCCTGGACTTCTCTTCCTGGGGATCGAGGTCATTCTGGGGAACACCCTCTGGAGAAAGATCCCCTGATCTTTTTCTCCTTTTCCCTTTTCTCCAAAAGGAAAAAGGAGAAAAAGATTTCCGAATCCCCCCTCCCCCCTCCCTTTGCCAAAGGGGGGAATACAATCAGGGGCACAAAAGTACCCCTATTCATCATGCCTCCCCTTCATAAAGGGGGACTGAGGGGGATTGAAAGAAAAATGAACTGAGGAAACCATGCATTTCGAAAATATCCAGATCCTGATCCTCCTCTGGATCATTCCGTTGCTGATTCTCTTTTACATCTGGTCCTTTAAGAGCCGCGACCGGTTATTGCGGACCTTCTGCAGTGAGCCTTCGCTGCTGCCCCGCCTGCTCCGGGGGGTCAGCCGGAATCGACAGAAGATCAAGGCGGCCCTCCTCATCGCCGTCGTCGCCTTTTCAATCCTGGCCCTGGCCCGTCCCCGCTGGGGCTTCCAGTGGGAAGAAGTCAAACGACGGGGTGTCGATGTCGTGGTGGCCGTTGATCTCTCCCAGAGCATGATGGCCACCGACGTTGATCCGAATCGTCTGGAACGGGCAAAACGGGAGATTCAGGACCTGCTTGCCATGCTTCAAGGGGACCGGATCGGGCTGGTTGCTTTTGCGGGGAGCAGTTTCATCCAGTGTCCCCTGACCCTCGACTACGGCGCCTTCAACATCTTTCTCGACGGCCTGGCCCCGGACCTGATCCCTGTCCCGGGAACGGCCGTGGCCCGGGCGATCGAGACATCGATCTCCGCCTTCGATCCGAAGCAACGCACCTCCAAGGCGGTCATCCTGATCACCGACGGTGAAGATCATGGCGGAGACCCTCTTGCGGCGGCCCAAAAGGCAAAGGACGCGGGGGTCAAGCTTTTCACCATCGGCATCGGCAAGAGGGAAGGGGCGCCGATCCCGGTGGCCGGCCCGGCGGGCGGATTCAAGAAGGATCGCACAGGCGATCTCATCCTGACCCGTCTTGATGAAGAGACCTTGAAAAAGATCGCCTTGACAACGGGCGGGGCCTACGTCCATTCTGTCACGGGGGACATGGATCTTCAGTCGATCTACCTCAAGGGAATCCGGAAAGGGATGGAACAGACCGAACTGGCGACAAGCCGGAAAAAGCGATGGATGGAACGTTTTCAGTGGCCCCTTTTGGCAGGCCTTCTGCTGCTGATCATCGAGGGTTTTCTCCGGGAAGGGAGGCGGGAGGAAGTATGAAGAGACGCATTCTGTTGATTGCCGCCCTGTTCATCTGCACCCTGTGGCTCCCTTCCCCAGTCCCGGCCGCCTCGACAGCTCGGGCAATGAAGGAAGGGATCCGGGCCTACGATGCGGGGGAATATGATGAGGCCCTCTCCCGGTTCGAAGCGGCTGAAGTGGAGGCCCCCGACAACCCGAAGGTCCGCTACAACGCCGCCAGCACACGATACAAAACCGGTGATTATGAATCGGCGGCAAAGGAATTCGGGCAGGTCCTTTCCAACACGAAGGACCCCGAACTCCAGGCAAAGGCTTACTACAATCTGGGGAACACGGCCTTCCGGAAGAATGACCTGAAAGCATCCTCCGAATATTATCGCAAGGCTCTTTCCATTGCCCCTGAAGATCGGCAGGCCAAGGAGAACCTGGAATTCGTCCTGAAGGCACTGGAGGAACAGAAACAACAAGAACAACAACAGCAGCAACAAGGCGGAGAGCAGCAACAGCAGGATCAGGATTCCGACAAAAAGGATCAACAGTCGTCGCAGTCTCAGGAGGGTGAACCGCAAGAGCAACCCGAGAAAGGGCCTCAACCGAAACAGGACGGGCAGAATCAGCAGGAGCAGGCGAAAGAGGCACCCAAGCCTTCGCAGGAAAAGGCGGAGCAGCCCTCCCCGCAGGAAGGGGAAGAAAAAGAACAAGCCGGTGCAACGTCCGGGGAGGAAGAGGAAAAGCAGCTTCCCGAGGGTGAGATCCGTGAAGCAGGCGGGGCGGAAAAAGAAAAGGGGAATGAACCCAAGGCCGATGCCCGGCAGGGTGCTCCCCTTCAGGGGAAAGCCCTCTCAAAAGATGAGGCGGAGCGACTGCTGAATTCCCTGAGCGATGACCAGCGGGCCTATTTCAGGGAACAGGCGGCCCGGAAGGCACCGAAAAACCGGAGAATCACGGAAGACTGGTAGCCATGAAAAACCACAAAGGAATTAATAACCAAATTTTCTTCGTCATTCTGACCTTCCTCGCCCTACTCTGTCAAGGTGCGGAGGCGAAGGAGATCTCCGTCACAGCTTCGGTCGACCGGAACCGGGTCACCACGGAAGACATGGTCCTCCTCACGATCACCGTCTCGGGTGCATCCAAGGCGGCCGAACCGGAACTGCCGGGACTGCCCGACTTCGAGGTCACTTCCCGTGGGAGTTCTTCCCGGGTCCAGATCATCAACGGCGCCTATTCCTCCCAGATCGACTACAACTATTTCCTGGAACCGCAGAAGTCCGGAGAACTCACCATCGGACCGGCCACCATCCGTTTCAAGGGAAAGGTCTATCAGACCGAACCGATCACCCTGCGTGTCGAAGAGGCCGCTGAAGAAGAGACGGGAGACCGGGAGCTTTTCATCACCACGGAAGTGGACAATCCTTCCCCCTATGTGGGACAGCAGGTGGTATTCATATTCCGCTTCTTCCGCCGGGTCCGGGTGGGCAACGCCTCGCTGGAGAAACTCGATTTCGACGGTCTCCAGGTGGAGGACCTCGGCAAGGAGAAGACCTACACCACCGTCAAAGACGGGATCCGCTACCAGGTCACGGAATTCCGCAAGGTCCTTTATCCCGTCCACGGAGGTCCCTTGACCCTCCCCGGCGCTACATTGAAATGCGATGTCCCCTATGGACGTCCCCGCCAATTCGACATCTTCACCTTCGGTACGGAACGGTCCCGGACCAAGATCCTCCGGTCGGAACCGATCTCTATACAAGTCCGCCCCCTCCCCGAAGAGGGAAAACCGGAAGACTTTACGGGGATCGTCGGCAGCTTCAGCCTCATTGCCCAGATTGGAAAGGAAGCGATCGAGGAAGGAGAATCAACGACGCTCACCATGACGGTGATGGGGACGGGGGACCTCACCGGCGCACCGAGACCGGAGATTTCAGGCCTTGAACATTTCAAGACCTACGATGATCAGCCGACCCTCACCAAGGAGACACGGCGGGACAGGATCCTCTCCAGGAAGGTCTTCAAGACCGCCCTGGTCCCGACCCAATCAGGGGAGCTGACCATTCCCGGAGTTTCCCTTTCCTTCTTCAATCCCGAAGCCGGGCAATACCAGAAACGGGAGGCCGGTCCCTTCACCCTGAAGGTCCGTCCGGCAACCGAAAAAGAGGAGATCAACCTGACCGGCGCCGCCCCGGCGACTCCCATACGGAAACAGGTCAAGGTCGTCGGACGGGATATCCTCCCCATCGTTACCGACCTCGACACCTTCAAAGACCGCTCGCTCGCCCTGACTTCGCCGGAACTATCGGGCCTCCTCTTCGCACCGCCCTTCGCCTTTCTTCTCATTTTTCTGGTGAAGCGGGAACGGGACCGGCGTTTTACCGATCTCGGCTATGCCCGGCGCAGGAAAGCCTGGATCGAATTCCAGAAGGGGATCAAAAAGGCCCGGGGCATGCTCCGTCAGGGGGATTCCCGAAAACACCATGCCCATCTGGCTCGGGTCGTCCGGGCCTATCTCGGCGCCAAGATGAACCTGACCGGTGAGGCACGGACGCCGGCCGAACTGAAGGAGGCCCTGGCCGTTCGCCTGAACAACTCCACCCTTCCAGAGGAGATCCATGCCCTTCTGGAGGAGTTGGACCATCGGCAGTTTGCGCCTGAGGAAGAAAGCAGTCACGAAGGCGCATCCGACCTCGACCGGGTTGAAAAGATCTGCAAAATGGTGGAGAAAAAACTATGAAGCAAACAACCTCTCTTCTCATCCTTCTGCTGCCCCTTCTGCTTCTGACAGCGAAAATCGGGAACACCGCGGAAGACCCGCTTGCCCTTTTTCTCAAGGCGAACGAAAGTTATCAGAAAGGCGCCTATGAAACCGCCCGGAGCCTCTATACCCGGATCCTTGCGCAGGGGGTTCAGAATGGCAGCCTCTACTACAACCTGGGGAACACCTATTTCCGGTTGGGACAGACCGGCCGGGCCATTGAGAACTATCTTTCGGCCAAGGAATGGATTCCACGGTCGGAAGACCTGGAGGCGAACCTCCGGTACGCGAGGAAAGAACGGGAAGACCGGATCGACACCTCTTCCTCGGAAAGCGTGCTGCAGGAAATCTTTTTCTGGTATCATCGGATGTCGCTTCCGGAAATGGTTCGGATCTTTCTCTTCTGCAACCTGATCTTCTGGGGCACCGCTGCCGTCCGCCTCTTTTACCGGAAGCCCTTCCTCCGGGGGCTTCTTTACATTTCACTCCTCATCGGATTGACCATGGGCATCACGGCAACAACCCGCTACATCCACACCCGACTGCACCGGCCGGCGGTCATCATCGTTCCCGAGGCATCAGTCCGGTCCGGCATGGACCCCGAGAGCACCACCCTCTTCGTCCTCCACGACGGCGCCGAGGGATGGGTCGACCAGAATCGGGACGGCTGGGTCCTCTTCCGCCTCCCCTCGGGAAAGAAGGGGTGGTTGAAAAAGGACCAGGTCGGTATCGCCATGCCGCCTTACAGGGCAGGCTGAATTTCCCATTGACCGGCGAACAGGCAAGGCATATGATTTCCAGAACCCTCCTGGAAGGGATTTCAGAGAACCCGAAGACAAACAGATCATGACGACAGGCCAGAACAACCAGAACGGACAGCCCCCCTTTTCACCTCAAACCGTCGAGTTTAATCTCTCGCCATGGCAGGTGATCCTGACCCTCGTCCTCTGCTGTGTCGTCCTGGAAATCGCCTTCGTCTTTATTGACTATACCCTCTATTTCGGGCATCCTATCCAGATCGGATCGATCCGCCGTCTCTTCAACATGACAAGGGAAGACGCCCTTCCCGCCCTCTTCGGCACGCTGCAAACCTTTCTTGCTGCGCTGACCCTCTGGGGGATCTTCGCCGTCGCCCGCCACCTCCAGGCGGCACGGTGGATCATCCTCGGCTGGGCTATTCTGGCCCTCTTCTTCACCTACATGGCCATTGATGACGGCGCCAAGGTCCATGAACGAATCGGCACGGCCTTTGAGAAGATGCAAGAAGTAAAGCCTCCTGCCGGCCTGCAAACCGGGGAAGACCAGACTTCGGAGGATGCGGAGGGAGAACACGATCGATCACTCTATCCCAGCTACACCTGGCAGATGCTCTTCGTCCCCTTCTTTGTTCTCCTCGGCCTCTTCACCTTCTTTTTCCTCATGAAAACATTGAAGACTTATAAGGCCCGTCTCCTCATCCTGACCGCCCTCACCTGCCTCGCCCTCGCCATCGGCCTCGACTTCATCGAAGGACTGCCGAAGGCACATCCCGCAAACCTCTACGCCCAAATCGCCGCAGATTCCAAAGTCACCACCTTCACCCTGACCCACTATAACCGGACAGCCTACCCCTTCATCGTCCACTGCGGAAAATCGTTGGAGGAGTTCCTGGAGATGTTCGCCATGACCCTCTTTCTGGCCGTCTTCCTGAACCATCTCACCACGATGGCAGCGCAGTGGCGGATCCGCTTCGTTCACCGGACCGATGTTGACATCCCTAACTCTATTTGAGTAATATAGCAAACAGATCTTTTAGAGCAAATGACTTCTAAATGCATGATTGAAATGAGAGGCTCAATGCGGCTTATGCAGACTGCATAAAACCGAATGTGCAAGAAGAAGTAAAGATAGTTTTGTTGTATAATTTCAGGGTCTTATATGGTTTAGCCCTGCAAGATCAGACAGTTTTATACAGAAGCAAACTGTCTGCCTTTGCATTTTTATACAGACTGTATATTTATAGTTATGTTTTAAAAACCAAAATAATGGGTCCTGCTCATGAGCCTTAAATATAAGGGTGTCATGAAAGAAAACGAACTCAGTATTTTCGCGCAAATTCTTGTTGTAGTAGTGTGGATCATCCCTCTTTTTATTCTCACGCTTATTAATATCGCCAATCGAGAAGTAAAGCATCCGGGGTTCGCTTGGTTGGTCGTCTTAGGTTTCGTTTTCTTTCTCGTTGGGAAGCTTTCGGTCATCACTAGGAAGAAACTTGTCAGTTTTGGCCCGCGCCTCATGAACGAGAACATGGCCAATGTTTACCGTGTTGGATATTTTTTCATGATCTTAGGAATCATGCTAATATTTACGTAGTTAAAAACATAACCCTTATAAGGCCCCCTCTTGTCAAGGGCAAAAAAATCCTGTAAGCGAAGGAAGTTCGCTTGAAATAGAGCGATGATCGAAAAAACTGATTGTGTCCTGACTTAGTTTCCAAGCGCTGGTGTAAAACGTGACTGCACCAAACCCTTATTGAGGTTCAAAAGTCCCGAATCATTGTCGGGACGACCTAGAAACGAATCGGTGCCCTCGTGCCGTCCTATTCAAATCAGCGGGGTAAGATCAAAGATCGATTTCCCCAGTTAGTCCCAGGATCGGGTAAGGAGCAGAACACGAAAACAGCTTTTCTATAATCATCGCTGTTTTTTTTTGGTGAGCGGAAACGGGCGTCTAATCCAATCATAGAGTACAGGAGTGATTGCCGAGATGCTTGGTATCACGGTCAGCGCCGTAGGCAATGGCTATTTTCAAGCATCTTTTCAGGCTCTCCCTTATTGTACCAGTTAGGCTTCGGGCTCATCCCGTTTCCCTCAACTTAAGTACTTAAGAACAGATCCATATCAAATGCGGTTTTCCGCTTGAGCATGTAGTAGACAGCTCGTGCAATTTTGTGTGCCAGAACAGTCAGTGCTTTTCCTTTTCCGTGTTTGCGCTCAAGCTTGGCAAAGAATTCTTTGCCTTCCGGATTTCCTCTCAGGAAGAGGCAGGCCGCTTCGGAGAAAGCCCATTTGAGATGGGCATTGCCGATCTTCTTCCCGGAGGATCCGTATTTTTTCCCGGCGGATTCCTTGAGGGGCTTGACGAGCCTGCAATAGGAGGCGAATTCCTGGACACGCGGGAATCGGTTGATGTCGTGGATTTCATAGAGGATGACAAGCGCCAGGATTTCACCGATACCATACACGGACCTAAGACGGTAATAGGCATTGACGTCATGTTTTTTTGCGTTTCTTGAGATAGTGCGCTCCAGGTCTTTCAAGAGCCTGTCGTAATAGTTGATCAGGTCGATATCGACCTCAATGCTTTTTTGTACACTGTGATCTTCGAACCGTTCCGGGATTTCGGTCCGGTTGTGTTGCCGGCTGAGATTCTTGATGATGGGCGGCAGGTTGTATTGGGAGTTGGTGTTTTTGATATGGGCCAGAAGTTCCGCCCGTTTTCTCATGAGATGATTTCGTCGCCGCATGAGATCTCTTGTGGATCGCATTTCAGGTGGATAGACGTAGGCCATGGGGATCATTCCTCCTCGCAGGAGTGCAGCGATTTTCTGTGAATCGATGCGGTCATTTTTGGCCTTGCCTCCATGGATGGCCTTCATGTAGAGGGCATGCCCGAGTACAAAGGAGATC